>NZ_PYQM01000100.1:0-2254 GCF_003027595.1 Escherichia sp. 20412-1
ATCGGCAGCGCCATTGGTGGTGCTTTCGGTGGTGGCGCATCCGCGTCCACGGGGACGGCCATTCAGGCTGCGGCGGCGAACTTCCATTTCGCGACCGGAGGATTTACGGGGACGGGCGGCAAATATGAGCCTGCGGGGATTGTCCATCGAGGGGAGTTTGTCTTCACGAAGGAGGCAACCAGCCGGATTGGCGTCGGTAACCTGTACCGCCTGATGCGGGGCTATGCGGAAGGTGGTTATGTGGGCGGTGCCGGAAGTCCGGCGCAGATGCGGCGGGCGGAAGGTATCCGGTTTGAGCAGAACAACAGCGTGGTGATTCAGAACGACGGTACCAACGGGCAGGCGGGACCGCAGCTGATGAAGGCGGTGTATGACATGGCCCGCAAAGGGGCGCAGGATGAGATTCAGGCGCAGATGCGTGATGGCGGCGTATTTTCCGGAGGAGGTGGACGATGAAAACCTTCCGCTGGAAAGTGAAGCCGGATATGGAGGTGAACTCGCAGCCATCGGTGCGTGAAGTCCGTTTTGGTGACGGATATTCGCAGCGTATGGCGGCGGGGCTGAATGCCGACCTGAAAACGTACAGCGTGACGCTTTCCGTGACACGGGAGGAGGCCCGGCATCTGGAGGCGTTCCTGGCAGAGCACGGGGGCTGGAAGGCGTTTCTGTGGACGCCGCCTTATGGTTACAGGCAGATCAGGGTGACCTGCGCAAAATGGTCATCCCGGGTGGGAATGCTGCGTGTGGAATTCAGCGCGGAGTTTAAACAGGTGGTGAACTGATGCAGGAGATTCACGAAGAAAGCCTGAACGAGTCGGTAAAATCAGAGCAGTCACCGCGGGTGGTGCTCTGGGAAATCGACCTGACGGTGCAGGGTGGTGAGCGGTATTTTTTCTGCAATGAGCTGAATGAAAAAGGGGAGCCGGTCACCTGGCAGGGGCGGAAGTATGAGGCGTACCCGATTGACGGCAGCGGTTTTGAGATGAACGGAAAGGGCAGCAGTGCACGGCCGTCACTGACGGTGTCCAATCTTTTCGGGCTGGTCACCGGCATGGCGGAGGACCTGCAGAGCCTGGTGGGGGCCACAGTGGTCCGCCGCCGGGTGTATGCCCGTTTTCTGGATGCGGTGAATTTTGTGGACGGAAATCCGGAGGCTGACCCGGAGCAGGAGCTGACGGACCGCTGGGTGGTGGAGCAGATGTCAGAGCTCACAGCCATGAAGGCCTCGTTTGTGCTGGCGACACCGACGGAGACGGACGGGGCGCTGTTTCCCGGTCGCATCATGCTGGCGAACACCTGCACCTGGGATTACCGGGGGGAGGAGTGCGGTTATGACGGTCCGGCAGTCGCAGATGAATATGACCAGCCCACATCTGATATCGCGAAGGACAAGTGCAGTAAATGCCTGCGCGGGTGTGAGCTGCGCGGGAATGTGGCAAACGGCGGTTTTTTCCTTTCCATCAATAAGCTTTCACAGTGATTATCATGAAACAGACAGAATCAGCCATTCTGGCGCATGCCCGGCGGTGTGCGACAGCGGAGTCGTGCGGCTTTGTGGTGAGAACGCCGGAGGGAAAAAGGTATTTTCCCTGCGTGAATATCTCCGGTGAGCCGGAGGCGTATTTCCGGATATCGCCGGAGGACTGGCTGGAGGCGGAGCGGGAAGGTGAAATCCTCGCGCTCATTCACAGTCATCCCGGTGGTCTGCCCTGGCTGAGTGAGGCGGACCGTCGACTGCAGATAAAAAGTGCGCTGCCCTGGTGGCTGGTCTGCCGGGGAGACATTCATAAATTTCGCTGTGTGCCGCACCTGACCGGACGGCGCTTTGAGCACGGGGTGACGGACTGTTACACGCTGTTCCGGGATGCATACCATCTGGCGGGGATTGAGATACCGGATTTTCATCGTGAGGATGACTGGTGGCGCAACGGTCAGAACCTGTATCTGGACAATATGGAGGCGACGGGTTTTTACCGTGTCGCACTGACAGAGGCACAGCCGGGCGATATTCTGCTGTGCTGCTTTGCCTCATCGGTACCGAACCATGCGGCGATTTACTGCGGTAACGGTGAGCTGCTGCACCATATTCCTGAACAACTGAGTAAGCGGGAGAGGTATTCCGAAAAATGGCAACGACGAACGCATTCAGTCTGGCGTCACCGCCACTGGCACGCATCTGCCTTCACGGGGATTTACAACGATTTGGCCGCCGCATCAGCCTGTATGTGAACACGGCAGCGGAGGCCATCCGTGC
>NZ_PYQM01000101.1:0-2061 GCF_003027595.1 Escherichia sp. 20412-1
AGATAACATATGAGACATCCATAACATAATAAGGTAAGAAGCAATCAATGAACTTAATAAACAAATAACCAATGTAATTATTGATTCTATAATAACAACAAGAATTATTGCGTTCTGTTTTATACCGTGAATTATTTTTAACGCAAATTCAGTACTCCTAGAAGAAAATGTACGTCTACAAAGCACAATACATATAACTGCAGAAAATAAGGTCAACATTATATATATAGTATTTGTTAATAACGAAAATCTATTCAATACATTATCAACGGCTGTTCTGGCATCAAGTGCTGTTACGATATTATAATCTAATATTTTTTTCTCACAAAGAACCTTTCTGATTACGTTAACATCATTTTCATTCACTTTACCATTCAACACTACTTTAACATTATCAATATTATTGCTTAAAGTAAATCTGAATAATGTACTTAAAGGGACAAAAATCTGATTGTCACTTTGGTATTTCGATAATCCAAGGCTGTCAAGAAAGTCAGTTTTTATTTTGGGTATTATAGAAATAATTTTAAAGGGTATGCCATCCAGAAAGACAATTCCATTATGTAAATATGGACTATCCTCACTGACAATAGCAACATTCCCCTTAAATGGTATATTATCAATATTTATCTTATTTATTGACAGACCTAATGAATCAATACCTGTTACAGATAAAGATTCATCAGCGTAAGGGGTCTGACCGCCATTGAATATACTTGTTTTAGAATATGATAATGTTTTATATACAGAAGATAATGCCGGCACAACTTCATTGATATTTTTTTGTTTGTAAACATTAATGGAGATGATATTATCACCATAGGTTTTTAGTTCTTCTTCTGCTTTTTTAGAAACACTAAAAATCAACGAATCTGTTATAATTATACCAATAAAACTGAGAGTCAAAAAAACCACAAATGATAACATTTGTTTTTTATTTTCATAAATATTCAATAAGGCATCGTTTATGTAAATTAAAGCAATCATTTCTGTATAAACACATCGGATGCAAGAGTACTCATCCGACGTGTTTTTATTAATTAATGTTAGATATGTTATTTAACCCAGGTCCCTATGTACGACCAACTCTTTATACCTACCTTATTAACTTTTGACATATCAGTTTTTAGCGCCAGAGGTGATGTCGGGGATACGAATCCACTGAACGTATCCATAGTTCCATCCTTGAACTCATGATGACCTTCGACATTTACACCTTTTACTTTTCCTTCATTTATACCCTGCATACACACTGAGTTATCCTGTCGGTATCCAATATAACCTGCAGAGGTAGAGCCTGACCCCATAGCCATAACACAACGACTTGGATCGACTTCGTCTGGATTCCATCCACTCCCTCCTGCAAACGCGTTAAGACTTAATCCTGTCAGTGCTACCAAAATATATTTTATCATTGTATCCTCTTATATTATAAAAATTAACTAACATTTACACCAATGATAAATAAGCAAATTTGCTTATTCCCTTCACAATACATAGAATTATATTTTATAATAAAACTCATCAATCATGATATAATTTTTTGATAAAAAAATACCTTTTTGAGTTCATGAATTAAGAAATTCTTAGAATATTGAACAGAACCACTCCATACAAAGACGATTGTGGAGTAATGATTATATATAGTGATCAACAATAACTGTCTACGTCTTTTTATTTTTCCCAGTATTATTTTTTATCCGTTCAACTGTAATCTCTGTTTATTCATGTGCCTTGTTTCGTAAGTGATATAGGTACTCAACAGGCTCACGGCAAATCGTGACTATCCGTCCATACTTCTGCATGGATGGCGATCCGGACTTAATCTCTCTGAAGTTGTCTGAATGGGCAAAGAAACATGCAGTAAAACCGGAGGTTATCCAGCCGTGCAGACAACGCCGAACACTCTCATTGAGCGTATTCACCAGACATACTGGTAAGCGTCAACAGAGCGCCGTATTGACACTTATTTATCGGTGAAAACTACGTTCCATGGCAGCAGTTCGTCAACACGGTTGGAGGGCCATTCCGGCAGTACGCTCAGGATATGGCGCAGATACG
>NZ_PYQM01000102.1:0-1820 GCF_003027595.1 Escherichia sp. 20412-1
GAAAGGCGGACAGGTATCCGGTAAGCGGCAGGGTCGGAACAGGAGAGCGCACGAGGGAGCTTCCAGGGGGAAACGCCTGGTATCTTTATAGTCCTGTCGGGTTTCGCCACCTCTGACTTGAGCGTCGATTTTGTGATGCTCGTCAGGGGGGCGGAGCCTATGGAAAAACGCCAGCGGTGTGGCCTTTTGCTTTTTTGCTCACATGTTCTTTCCGGCGTTATCCCCTGATTCTGTGGATAACCTTATTACAGCTTTTGAGTGAGTGGACACCGCTCGCCGCAGCCGAACGACCGAGCGCAGCGAGTCAGTGAGCGAGGAAGCGGAAGAGCGCCTGAACTGGCATTTTCTCCTTACGGGGGGCAGTTTGGAGATCGGAAATTTTTGTACGTTAAGCGCATTATTTAACCAATTGAGCTACGCAGCCAGCTCTTATCGCCTTTAAGTTGTCGCTTATGGCGTATCGCATTTAGGTTATCCGATTAGGGCATATCCCCCTAAAACCCCCGTATAGCGCGGGAGTACACCCAAATGCTATAGGTAAGCCTGTTCAAAAAACAGGCTTACCGTACAATAATTCTCTATATCCAAACTGACCCCTATTTCTTACATTAGAGAAGAAAGCTGTAGATGCTGGAGTGAGTTATGTTGTTGTTTTACTTTTTAGTGTGCTTGCTGGAACTACATTAGGTATCTGGGGGATTGCTATTGTTACAGGCATTTTATGTGCCTTTATTGACAAGAATAAACTTAATACTATAAATGAGGTGTTGGGTATTTAATTATTCTTTATTGATATAAACAGTCCTAGCAATCCAAATGGGATTGCTAGGATCAAACAAAGTAGATTGTATAGCATAAATAGGTTTAATTTTGCCACGGGGGCATTATTTAGGTTTTTTCTTTTTCTGAAAAAATCTTTCTTTATGAACTTAAAAAATATGTGTTCAATAGCATATTTTGAATATGGGCATAGAATAGTGCTTATCACTATTGCGTATAGCATCTTATCTGACGCTAGGAAATAATACCCTTCGTTGTTTTTTGTTATAAGGTATATATATATAAGTGCGCAGTATAGGCCAAACAAAATATTTTTTATGTAATATCTTAAACTCATAAATTAAACCTCATTATATATTCTTTTCATTTTATAAGGATCGAGTTATGAGGAAAAGATTTTTTGTGGGAATATTCGCTATAAACCTCCTTGTTGGATGTCAGGCTAACTATATACGTGATGTTCAGGGAGGGACTGTGGCTCCATCATCTTCTTCTAAATTGACGGGGATCTCTGTTCAGTAGAAAAGATCAAAGGATCTTCTTGAGATCCTTTTTTTCTGCGCGTAATCTGCTGCCTGTAAACGAAAAAACCGCCTGGGGAGGCGGTTTGATCGAAGGTTAAGTCAGTTGGGGAACTGCTTAACCGAGGTAACTGGCTTCAGCAGAGCGCAGATACCAAATACTGTCCTTCCAGTGTAGCCGTAGTCGGGCCACTACTTCAAGAACTCTGTTGCACCATTTGCGCCATCATCGCTCTGCTAACCAAGTTACCAACGGCTGCTGCCAGTGGCGCTTTGTCGTGTCTTACCGGGTTGGACTCAAGACGATAGTTACCGGATAAGGCGCAGCGGTCGGGCTGAACGGGGGGTTCGTGCACACAGCCCAGCTTGGAGCGAACGACCTACACCGAACTGAGATACCAACAGCGTGAGCTATGAGAAAGCGCCACGCTTCCCGAAGGGAGAAAGGCGGACAGGTATCCGGTAAGCGGCAGGGTCGGAACAGGAGAGCGCACGAGGGAGCTTCCAGGGGGAAACGCC
>NZ_PYQM01000103.1:0-1698 GCF_003027595.1 Escherichia sp. 20412-1
ACTGCTCTTTAACAATTTATCAGACAATCTGTGTGGGCACTCGAAGATACGGATTCTTAACGTCGCAAGACGCTAAATGAATACCAAGTCTCAAGAGTGAACACGTAATTCATTACGAAGTTTAATTCTTTGAGCATCAAACTTTTAAATTGAAGAGTTTGATCATGGCTCAGATTGAACGCTGGCGGCAGGCCTAACACATGCAAGTCGAACGGTAACAGAAAGAAGCTTGCTTCTTTGCTGACGAGTGGCGGACGGGTGAGTAATGTCTGGGAAACTGCCCGATGGAGGGGGATAACTACTGGAAACGGTAGCTAATACCGCATAATGTCGCAAGACCAAAGAGGGGGACCTTCGGGCCTCTTGCCATCGGATGTGCCCAGATGGGATTAGCTAGTAGGCGGGGTAACGGCCCACCTAGGCGACGATCTCTAGCTGGTCTGAGAGGATGACCAGCCACACTGGAACTGAGACACGGTCCAGACTCCTACGGGAGGCAGCAGTGGGGAATATTGCACAATGGGCGCAAGCCTGATGCAGCCATGCCGCGTGTATGAAGAAGGCCTTCGGGTTGTAAAGTACTTTCAGCGGGGAGGAAGGGAGTAAAGTTAATACCTTTGCTCATTGACGTTACCCGCAGAAGAAGCACCGGCTAACTCCGTGCCAGCAGCCGCGGTAATACGGAGGGTGCAAGCGTTAATCGGAATTACTGGGCGTAAAGCGCACGCAGGCGGTTTGTTAAGTCAGATGTGAAATCCCCGGGCTCAACCTGGGAACTGCATCTGATACTGGCAAGCTTGAGTCTCGTAGAGGGGGGTAGAATTCCAGGTGTAGCGGTGAAATGCGTAGAGATCTGGAGGAATACCGGTGGCGAAGGCGGCCCCCTGGACGAAGACTGACGCTCAGGTGCGAAAGCGTGGGGAGCAAACAGGATTAGATACCCTGGTAGTCCACGCCGTAAACGATGTCGACTTGGAGGTTGTGCCCTTGAGGCGTGGCTTCCGGAGCTAACGCGTTAAGTCGACCGCCTGGGGAGTACGGCCGCAAGGTTAAAACTCAAATGAATTGACGGGGGCCCGCACAAGCGGTGGAGCATGTGGTTTAATTCGATGCAACGCGAAGAACCTTACCTGGTCTTGACATCCACAGAACATTCCAGAGATGGGATGGTGCCTTCGGGAACTGTGAGACAGGTGCTGCATGGCTGTCGTCAGCTCGTGTTGTGAAATGTTGGGTTAAGTCCCGCAACGAGCGCAACCCTTATCCTTTGTTGCCAGCGGTCCGGCCGGGAACTCAAAGGAGACTGCCAGTGATAAACTGGAGGAAGGTGGGGATGACGTCAAGTCATCATGGCCCTTACGACCAGGGCTACACACGTGCTACAATGGCGCATACAAAGAGAAGCGACCTCGCGAGAGCAAGCGGACCTCATAAAGTGCGTCGTAGTCCGGATTGGAGTCTGCAACTCGACTCCATGAAGTCGGAATCGCTAGTAATCGTGGATCAGAATGCCACGGTGAATACGTTCCCGGGCCTTGTACACACCGCCCGTCACACCATGGGAGTGGGTTGCAAAAGAAGTAGGTAGCTTAACCTTCGGGAGGGCGCTTACCACTTTGTGATTCATGACTGGGGTGAAGTCGTAACAAGGTAACCGTAGGGGAACCTGCGGTTGGATCACCTCCTTACCTTAAAGAA
>NZ_PYQM01000104.1:0-1548 GCF_003027595.1 Escherichia sp. 20412-1
TAGTTACAACATTCATAATTAAAAGCGACTCTGTTCCGGCCCGAAGGGCCGGGGCGGGGCCGCTTTTCAGTTATGAGGAAGGGGCTTTGTGGTTTCAGTTCTGCACTGGACCGGGTTTTTTCTGGAGATTGTCTTTGTGTGTTGTAACTAAAGTGGCTCCGGTCGGGGCCCGCCGCTTGCGGTGGGAGGTGCATATCTGTCTGTCCACAGGACAGGCAGTGAATAAGTCTTCTTTTTAAATGAATGTAATTAAGTAGTTTAAAGGAGATATAAGCAGGTGTTTAAAAGATACATTGCACCCTGTAAGACTGGCGGCTGGCGCTTTATGACATGAACGGTTGTAACCTTATGGGGAAGTCCCTTGCAGTTAAATGTGGATAATCAAAATTGCCCGTCTGTGAGACGTGTTTTGTATCAAAAACAGGGGGGCCGGATGCACCAGAAGGTGGATGATGAGGTTGTTTTTTGTATGTGGTGCTGATTTTTTGTGCACTTCCGGGCTTCAGGCGTGCGGATGCCTCCGGCGCGTGCCGGATTATTCTGAGGAGGTCACTTTCAGGGGGAAGCTGTGGCCAGCCGGCTGTAATTACGGTTACGTGACAGAATCATGCGCTCCTTCACACGACGCTCCACTTCGCGTTTTACCGCCTCACGGTTGGCAGTGAAGCGCCCTTCCGAGATTTCACGCGTCAGCTGCCGTTTCACCAGGGTGACGATATCCTGACGTTCCCTGTTCGCATCACGACGCGCACGGGCACGCTTTATTCCACGGGACTTAAGCTCTGTCTGGTAACTGCGGAAACGCTCACGCACAAAACGCCAGGCTTTCGCTATCAGTTCATCCATACCCAGTGCATCCAGTCCCTGCTTTTTGCGCTGTCTGTTTTCCCATTCCACACGACTGCGGCGTGCGGAAGCCACCGCCACCTCAGACACATCGAGAGCGGCAAACAGTGCCGGTGTGAATGTGATATCGGTCGGAATGTAGCACCCGATAAGCGGGTCATATTCCGTCTGGTAGGTAATCAACCCCAGCTCTGACAGGAACGTCAGGGCACGGGTGGCACGAGTGATGGAGAGTTTTCCTGCACCGGACTCTGTCGCCAGTCCGCACTCAATGGCCAGCGTGGTGATGGAGCACTGGACGCGGTTGGCCAGCGGATCATAGTGAAAACAGAGCCCCTGCAGCAGCGCATCAATGGCCCGGCGACGCAGCACCGGTGGCATGCGCCGACGCAGACCACGCGAACGGGCATGCGCCACATGAATGGCGAAATCAAAACGGGAGGTGAAGCCCACCGCCTTTTCCATCAGTTTTTCGCAGAACTTCAGCGTTCCGGCACCTTTACGGGGTGTAAACACCGGATTCGGGTTCTTTACCTGGCGGTAATACGTTTGTTGAAGATCAGTCACACCATCCTGCACTTACAATGCGCAGAAGGAGTGAGCACAGAAAGAAGTCTTGAACTTTTCCGGGCATATAACTATACTCCCCGCATAGCTGAATTGTTGGCTATACGGTTTTTAGATGGCCCCGGTAATCTTTCT
>NZ_PYQM01000105.1:0-1505 GCF_003027595.1 Escherichia sp. 20412-1
GGGATTTCCGTCGGGCAGTATAAAGCCGCCATGCGTATGCTGCCTGCGCAGTTCACCGACGTGGCCACGCAGCTTGCAGGCGGGCAAAGTCCGTGGCTGATCATGCTGCAACAGGGTGGTCAGGTGAAGGACTCCTTCGGCGGGATAATCCCTATGTTCAGGAGCCTTGCCGGTGCGGTCACCCTGCCGATGGCCGGGCTCACATTACTGGCCGCCGCGACGGGGGCGCTGGTGTATGCCTGGTACAAGGGTGATACCGTCCTGTCTGAATTTAATAAAACGCTGGTCCTTTCCGGTAATCAGTCGGGGCTGACTGCCGATCGCATGTTGACGCTCTCCAGAGCCGGACAGGCAGCGGGGCTGACGTTTAACCAGGCGAGTGAGTCACTGGCAGCCCTGGTGAATGCCGGTGTGCGTGGTGGTGAACAGTTTGATGCGATCAACCAGAGTGTGGCGCGTTTTGCGTCTGCATCCGGTGTGGAGGTGGATAAAGTTGCTGAAGCCTTCGGGAAGCTGACCACTGACCCGACGTCGGGACTGATGGCGATGGCGCGCCAGTTCCGTAACGTGACGGCAGAGCAGATTGCGTATGTTGCACAACTGCAGCGTTCCGGCGATGAAGCCGGGGCATTGCAGGCGGCGAACGAGGCCGCAACGAAAGGGTTTGATGACCAGACCCGACGCCTGAAAGAGAACATGGGCACGCTGGAGGCCTGGACAGACAGGACAGCACGGGCATTCAAATCCATGTGGGATGCGGTGCTGGATATTGGTCGTCCTGAGTCATCAGCAGAAATGCTGAACAAGGCACAGCAGGCATTCGATGAGGCGGATAAAAAATGGCAGTGGTACCAGAGTCGCAGTAACCGGCGCGGAAAAACGTCAGCGTTTCTCTCTAATCTTCGTGGGGCATGGGACGACCGCGAAAACGCCCGACTCGGCCTTTCCGCGGCGACGCTGCAGGCAGACCTGGAAAAAGCCAGCGAGATGGCGGCACAGGAGCGGGCTGAATCGGAGGCGTCACGGCTGAAGTACACCGAAGAGGCGCAGAAGGCATATGAACGCCTGCAGACGCCGCTGGATAAATATACCGCCCGCCAGAAGGAACTGAATAAGGCACTGAAAGACGGAAAAATCCTGCAGGCGGACTACAACACGCTGATGGCGGCGGCGAAAAAGGACTATGAGTCGACGCTGAAAAAGCCGAAACAGTCCGGCGTGAAAGTGTCAGCAGGCGATCGTCAGGAGGACAATACCCGTACAGCGCTGCTGGCGCTGCAGACTGAGCTGCGGACACTTCAGGCCCACGCCGGGGCGAATGAAAAAATCAGCCAGCAGCGTCGGGAACTGTGGAAGGCGGAAAGTCAGTATGCGGTACTGGCGGAGGCGGCACAACGTCGCCAGTTATCCGCACAGGAGAAATCCCTGCTGGCGCATAAAGACGAGACGCTGGAGTACAGACGCCAGCTGGCTGACCTGGGCGACAGGGTTGAATACCAGAAACG
>NZ_PYQM01000106.1:0-1407 GCF_003027595.1 Escherichia sp. 20412-1
CCCGCCGGCTGTGCCGCGTCTTCAGCAGTTCGTCCTGACCGTTGTAGCTGTACTGCCGGTCCGTGAACGTGTCCGGTACCACCCCGCGCATCCCGCTGTATGTCTCCCTGCGCTTCAGTCGCCCGGCTCTGCCCGTCGTGCTGCCAGCGCAGTATCTGACCAGCCACAACGACACGCCGGTGATCAAGATCAGCGCCAAATGGCTGAGAGAAGCGGGATTTGAGATCGGCACGGGCGTTACCGTGAAGATCTCGGAAGGCTGCCTGATCCTGCTTGCGGATAACAACGAAGTACAGGAACTGCGGGAGGAACTTTATCAGGTTAAACAGGTGGTTAAGGGGATGCGGAACGGAATGTTTAGTGTACTGAACGAGAGTTGGATAATAAAAAAGCCGGGAAGATTTTATTATTCTCGGCTATATTTAATTAATAACTCTGAGATAATTTTTCTATGAAATCATCAAATGAGTCAGAGATGAGTGCTAAGTCTTTTTCATCCATTAACCATATATATACTTTTCCATAATCATTACACTTCAATGAAAGTAAAAAACAATTACCACCTTCATCATAAGCAAAAGGGATCATGTTTTTTAAACTAGGATAGTCATCAATTAAATCAGAATAAACATCCTCTATAGGCAAATCCCCATACTTAATTGGGTTGAAGCCACCTAATAAAAAAAAGTTACTCTCACCATTATCAAGCGGATATCCGCCATTAAATTTTATGTAAAAATTATTAAACGAAAATGGAACCTTTCCATCAAAGGCTCTGTTGAATTCATCCAACTCATCGGGAGATAATTTCCTCTCAGATTCTTCAAGAATTAACTGCATAATCTACCACCTTTTCTGGCCGGGAATGTATAGCTCTTACCGGTTGCTTTCTTATACTGACTGACACCACCAGAATGACTTATTCCTTGATGTGCTCCCTGTTTAATAAGTTGCATAGTACCTTTATTTGTCTCGGCATTATAATCATCAAGATGATGCCAGACATACCCCCTTGGTGTTGTCTTTTGATTTAGTCCGGCCTTCATATTAGCGGCTTCAAAATCTTTAAGATAATCTCCTGTATATTCAATAGTAACGATAGGGTTAACTCCGGGTCGTTTATTATATAACGCATTACTATCTGAATAGTCTAAACCGCCGCTAGAAGTTCTTGTTACCCCTGTATAACCGCGATCTTCTAATTTAGCTATTGGATCTACAGCAAGTCCTAAAGGATCGATCCAACTTAACGGATTCGGCGCATACGCATACAGGTTTAACCCACCCGCCAGCCCTATCGGGTCCGTTACTATGAACCGCCCGACATCCGGATCATAGTAACGGTGCAGATTGTAGTGCAGCCCCGTTTCCCTGTCGAGGTACTGTCCCTGGTAACGCAGGTTCTGT
>NZ_PYQM01000107.1:0-1324 GCF_003027595.1 Escherichia sp. 20412-1
CTTGATCTGGTATCCCGTTACGATTCTCTGCGTAACCCACTGACTTCTCTGGGGGATTACCTCGACCCCGAACTCATCTCTCGTTGCCTTGCCGAATCAGGTACTGTAACGCTACGCAAGCGCCGTCTTCCCCTCGAAATGATGGTCTGGTGTATTGTTGGCATGGCGCTTGAGCGTAAAGAACCTCTTCACCAGATTGTGAATCGCCTGGACATCATGCTGCCGGGCAATCGCCCCTTCGTTGCCCCCAGTGCCGTTATTCAGGCCCGCCAGCGTCTGGGAAGTGAGGCTGTCCGCCGCGTGTTCACGAAAACAGCGCAGCTCTGGCATAACACCACGCCGCATCCGCACTGGTGCGGCCTGACCCTGCTGGCCATCGATGGTGTGTTCTGGCGCACACCGGATACACCAGAGAACGATGCAGCCTTCCCCCGCCAGACACATGCCGGGAACCCGGCGCTCTACCCGCAGGTCAAAATGGTCTGCCAGATGGAACTGACCAGCCATCTGCTGACGGCTGCAGCCTTCGGCACGATGAAGAACAGCGAAAATGAGCTTGCTGAGCAACTTATAGAACAAACCGGCGATAACACCCTGACGTTAATGGATAAAGGTTATTACTCACTGGGACTGTTAAATGCCTGGAGCCAGGCAGGAGAACACCGCCACTGGATGATCCCTCTCAGAAAGGGAGCGCAATATGAAGAGATCAGAAAACTGGGTAAAGGCGATCATCTGGTGAAGCTGAAAACCAGCCCGCAGGCACGAAAAAAGTGGCCGGGACTGGGAAATGAGGTGACAGCCCGCCTGCTGACCGTGACGCGCAAAGGAAAAGTCTGCCATCTGCTGACGTCGATGACGGACGCCATGCGCTTCCCCGGAGGAGAAATGGCGGATCTGTACAGTCATCGCTGGGAAATCGAACTGGGATACAGGGAGATAAAACAGACGATGCAACTGAGCAGGCTGACGCTGAGAAGTAAAAAGCCGGAGCTTGTGGAGCAAGAGCTGTGGGGTGTCTTACTGGCTTATAATCTGGTGAGATATCAGATGATTAAAATGGCAGAACATCTGAAAGGTTACTGGCCGAATCAACTGAGTTTCTCAGAATCATGCGGAATGGTGATGAGAATGCTGATGACATTGCAGGGCGCTTCACCGGGACGTATACCGGAGCTGATGCGCGATCTTGCAAGTATGGGACAACTTGTGAAATTACCGACAAGAAGGGAAAGGGCCTTCCCGAGAGTGGTAAAGGAGAGGCCCTGGAAATACCCCACAGCCCCGAAAAAGAGCCAGTCAGTTGCTTAACTGACTGGCATTA
>NZ_PYQM01000108.1:0-1277 GCF_003027595.1 Escherichia sp. 20412-1
CGCTGCCGCAGATATTCCCGTGGCGAGCGATAACCCAACGCACTATGCGGATGCCATTCGTTATAATGCTCGAACGCCTCTGTAAGGTTCTTTGCTGCCGTTAACCCGTCTGGTTTGGGCATGATACTGATGTAGTCACGCTTTATCGTTTTCACGAAGCTCTCTGCTATGCCGTTACTCTCCGGACTCCGCACCGCCGTGTTCTTCGGTTCAAGTCCCAACATCCGGGCGAACTGGCGTGTTTCATTAGCCCGGTAGCATGAACCATTATCCGTCAGCCACTCTACTGGAGACGCCGGAAGCTCGTTGCCGAAGCGGCGTTCCACCGCTCCCAGCATGACGTCCTGTACTGTTTCACTGTCGAAGCCGCCCGTAGTGACCGCCCAGTGCAGTGCCTCACGGTCACAGCAGTCCAGCGCGAACGTGACTCGCAGTTTTTCTCCGTTATCACAGCGGAACTCGAACCCGTCAGAGCACCATCGCTGATTGCTTTCTTTCACGGCCACTTTGCCAGTATGTGCCCGTTTCGATGGCGGTACAGCGGTTTTTCGCTCAAGCAACAGCGCATTCTGGCGCATGATCCGGTAAATACGTTTGGCATTGATCGCAGGCATACCATCAAGTTCGGCCTGTCTGCGAAGCAGCGCCCATACCCGACGATAACCATATGTGGGCAGCTCTCCGATAACATGGTGTATACGGAGAAGCACATCCGTATCATCTGAGTGACGGCTGCGGCGACCATCTTTCCAGTCATCGGTTCGTCTGAGAATGACGTGCAACTGCGCACGCGACACCCGGAGACAACGGCTGACTAAGCTTACTCCCCATCCCCGGGCAATAAGGGCGCGTGCGCTATCCACTTTTTTGCACGCCCATATTCAACGGCTTCTTTAAGGAGTTCATTTTCCATCGTTTTTTTGCCGAGCAGGCGCTGGAGTTCTTTAATCTGCTTCATGGCAGCAGCAAGTTCAGAGGCAGGAACGACCTGTTCTCCTGCGGCCACAGCAGTAAGACTTCCCTCCTGGTATTGCTTGCGCCAGAGAAATAACTGGCTGGCTGCCACACCGTGTTGCCGGGCAACAAGGGAGACCGTCATTCCCGGTTCAAAGCTCTGCTGAACAATAGCGATCTTTTCCTGTGTAGTACGCCGTCTGCGTTTCTCCGGTCCTAAGACATCAATCATCTGTTCTCCAATGACTAGTCTAAAAACTAGTATTAAGACTATCACTTATTTAAGTGATATTGGTTGTCTGGAGATTCTGGGGGCTAGTCTA
>NZ_PYQM01000109.1:0-1192 GCF_003027595.1 Escherichia sp. 20412-1
CGGCGCTGGCGAAGAACCCGAAAAACAGACTGCTGGCGGTGGTCTGGATGCAGGGAGAGGGAGACCTTGCCGGAGGCAGCACTCAGCACAACGGGCTGTTCACGGCCATGGTTCAGCAGTTCCGGACCGACCTGTCCTCACTTGCTGCGCAGTGCGTGAGCGGCAATGCCGCCACGGTGCCGTGGATTTGTGGTGATACCACGTATTACTGGAAAAACAAATATGCCACGCAGTATGAAGCGGTTTATGGCGCTTATAAAAATCTGTCCGCCCAGAATATTTTCTTTGTGCCGTTCCTGACAGATGAAAACGGCGCAAACACGCCAACAAATGCACCGGCGGAAGACCCGGATATTGTGGCTGTGGGGTATTACGGTGCAGCATCACGAACACAGGCGAACTGGACGACGGCACAACGTGACAGCCATTTCAGCTCATGGGCGCGCAGGGGAGTCATTGCCGACCGTCTGGCCTCAGCCATTCTGCTCCATGCGGGTCGCACGGCTGCACTGATGGGGGGGCAGGTCGTGACACAGCCGGATGAAAAGCCGTCACCAGACGTGCCATCAACACCGTCAACAGACACCCCGTCCACGCCACCGGCTGACACAACGACAATGACCACACTGTTTGCTTACCGGGCATCAGAATCAGGCGGTGCTTATGCGCCACAGGGCTGGAGCGCAGGAGGTGGTAAGGCTGAAATCGTGGATGATGCCGGAGCCAGCGGGGGTAAGGCCATGAAACTTACCAAAACCGCAGGAAAGTCATTCTGGTATCTCGAACATGATGCGGGTAACGGAGCTGACCTGCTGGGCAAAGGTGGTCTTGTCAGTTGTCGTTTTAAACTTGATGGTGCGCTTACGGCTAACCGGTATGCACTGGCTCTTTACTGGGCGGTTTCTGCCCTGCCGCAGGGTGTCACTCTGGAGGGTAATGCAGGGCATAATCTGCTGGCGGCATTCTATGTTCAGAGTGATGCCAGCGACCTGAACGTGATGTACCACAAGGGGAATGCAGCGCAGAACACGAAGCTGGGGTCATTCGGCGCATTTGATAACGAATGGCATACGCTGGGCTTCCGTTTTGCCGGTAATAACAGCATTCAGGTGACGCCGGTCATTGATGGTCAGGACGGAACGCCGTTTATGCTGTCGCAGTCCACAGTAGGGACACTGACAGCAGACAAGTT
>NZ_PYQM01000010.1:0-119549 GCF_003027595.1 Escherichia sp. 20412-1
AATGTTCTGCGGGGTTCTGCGGATAATGTTTTCTGTTCCATAACAGGTGTCCACTAGTTGAAAAAGTGGGCACCTACGTTACCAATACTGGCTTAATGGCTACATACGGCGGTCAGTTTACGCTTACGATGTTTGTTGCTTTATACACACCAATACATGCAGGCGCTCACAGTGATATTCTGTTAATTATCACTCCCTGACGTTCCCCTTGATTGTGCGGCAATCGGCTCGCCACCAGCGGCATTCTCATTTTTTACAGACGTCAACATTTTCCTTATTAATCCATTAAATCGTCGTGACCGTTACGGCTGTTTAGGTGCCAAAGCTGAAAGTTCTGCTTTGAGTTCTGCACTTAATGCCGGGTCCAGCAAAATGTTTTCCAGTTCTTTACGGAACATCTGGTTATTCAGAAGGTTCGCTTTTAAATCACGAAGTAAATTACGCATGGAAAGCATGGCTTTTAGCTGAGGTATTTGTCGGGATACCTGTTCCGGGGAGAAATCCTTTATGCTCTGAAATGTCAACCTGATGCTGTCTTCGCTACCGTCATCAGCAAGTGTGTTATTAACGATAAGATTTACTTTTTGGGAATAGTCTGAAAGGACTGCATCAAAATTATTTTTGTTAAGATTAACTTTTTTACGCTCAGATAATGGCGCGGATTCCTGACCATTACTAAAATCACCCGCAACCAGTAACTTCAGGGGTAATTCTGTTTTTTTACTCGCCCCCCCCTGTATGCAGTTCTAATTTCAGATTAATACGAGCCTTTGGTATCTCCCGCTGGAAACTGTCACTCATAATCCCCTCACGCAATTCAGTTAAAGTCAAATTAATCATAATACTTCTTTAACCGGATACTAAGGCAATGGCGAAATCAAAAAAACAATACAGATCAATATATTGAGAATAAAAAACAATGGGAATGTTGCCAAACAATAAAAATAAGCACAGCGATATCAAGCAATTAAAAACGTCTTTATAAATATTCCTAATTGTATTTTTATTATGTGCTTTTATTTTTTCCTTACCCACACAACCTGTTAACAGACAGGCGGTACATCGTGCGAAACGTTGACTTACCTGGCTTCATACTACTGGCAAAGTTATTCTGATAGCCCCGCTTACTTTGCCTTACTGATTCATAAGTATTCACCGCCATCCTTATCCAACACTCAGACCATCCCAGTTTCTACAGGCCTCACCATTGGCGGAAGAGATTTTATTTTAGGTAAGCGCAAATTTGCATTACAGCATATTCAGGCCTACACCCGAATAGCCTGATTAACCATAAAATATTGACGCAGCGCAGCATATTGACTATTCCTTGAACTTATATTCATACATTGTAATAGCACAGTAAATGTAGGATCTTATGCATAACGGAGTATTTATGACTTTTAAGCGTTTGGTTGTTATTACCGCTATATCCTGTATGTATACCGGATTTGCATTTGCAACGAATGTCTCGTTGAATCCTGCCCAGGTAGAACATCTGAATAACGTCATTCATCGTGAGGTAAAAGGGAAGAATGACCGTAATTTTGCCTATACAAACTGGACTGAAGCTCAACGCGTAGCCGAATTTATTTGCCGACCATTGGCACTGAAAGAACTACAGAAGCAGTACACCGACGTAGATAAGGTTATTCTCGATCAGGGAAAACATAATATGCAGCGCCTGGTCTCACCTGCGCTCCTGACGGGCAATGGTCAGTACCGTCGGGGGATTAACTGGACGACTTTTCACTACGCATGTGAACTGTCAGTGAAAACCGGAGAGGCTATAGGGTTCAGATTGTTGAACAACAAAACCCTGACCATGGCTCCGGGACCCGTTATTCGTCCCGGGAGGCTAAGCCAGTGAAAAATATTCTTACCGCATTTCTCATCATCACTCTCCCGGCGTTCTCTGCCACGGCGGCCAGTTTTGATTGTCGGCAGTCCCACAGTGCGGATGAAAAAGCAATTTGTTCATCACATAGCCTGAATGATTTGGACGTGGAGTTGAGTGTTAAATATCAATTCCTTCATGGACTTTACGCGATGGGAGCCGCCGGGGAACTGCATGACTCACAGGTACTGTGGCTGGCTGAACGACGCCGGTGTGGTAGCGATACAACCTGCCTGAGAAAAGCATACAAACAGCGATTAAAAACTTTAAACCATCTTTATGACGCGATTAATAAACCACTCTGAATCTGAAGTGGGCTGTTGGTTGCCGGAGGTGCCTTCCTGCGAGGCACCTCCTTACCAGCGAGTATGGCGCAAAAGGGCCTGATGTTTGATTCTTTTACCGGCCCATTTTGGTATAAAATGATTATTTATTAATAAGTTAAATTATCATCCAATGATAGCGATGTCGCCATACTTGAGCAGATTAGCATTCAGGGAAGGTATTGATTCGCAGAGTTCCCTCCTACCCCCGCCTAAACTCCAGTCGCTGCACATTCACCATTCCTGGCTTCTCACCTGCGCTGACATCAATTTGTGTCACCCGCAGCGCATACTTTTCATCCAGCGCGTTTAACCAGTTCAGCAGGTCATTAAACACCACAGGATCTATCCAGACCTGGATATTCTCCCCACGCTCGGCTATCCGCTTAATGACCACAGAATGCGCGGAAGCACTGTCACTGATGACCCGCGATACCTGTGCAGGCGTTGTCGTGGCGGATTTTCGCGCTGCGATAATATCCGGTGCGGCGCGTTTCAGTCGGGTGTTCATCACCTCCAGTTGCTGCAACATCGTCTCCTGTTGCTCTATCCGTTCGCTCAACGGCTGCCAGATGAGGACGTAATATCCGGCGCTAAACAGGAACGCCGCCGCGGCCAGTAACATGCCCTTTTCGCGCGGCGAACGCCCCGCCAGGTGTTGTGCCAGCCAGTATTCGCCACGGCTTAACTGGCGCTCACGCCATTGCTGAAAATAGTGAATCAATTTATCGCGTAACATGTTATTTCCTCCGCAACGTTACGCCGCCGGAAACCGCATCACCCTCTTTCTGTAACGCGTCCTGTTGCACAACATAATCTGCCGCCAGTGCGCTACGCAGTTTGTCGAAACTGGCAAAGCTCGCTGCCCGCAACTGAAGGTGGAGCGTCTGGCGTTTTTGATCAAAGGTGAAACCACGCATCTCAATGTCGGAAAGTGACGCCGATTTCAGGGTGCTGGCGATCGCTGACAACTCGGCAAGTAGCCTGGTATCGTCAGTCTGTGGGCGATATTTTTTCATCGCCATCGTCACCTGAGAGCGCAAATTCACAATCCGCTTCTGCTCCGGGAACAACGTTAAGAACTGTTTCTCTGCCTGGGCGCGGCTTTGCGCCACCTGTTCGCTGACGCTCCATAATGTCACGCCCCGTTCCACTGCCAGCGCAACCAGAATCAGCAATACAGGCAGAACCATCACCCGCCAGCGCGCCCACTGTTTTCGGTAGCTGACGCGAGGTTGCCACTGCCCTGTCAGCAGGTTTCCTTCTGGTTCACCGCAGGTGGTAATAGCGGGCAGAGACGTGATCGTCAGGCGTCCGGCGTCTGCGCCAGCCCATGCAGATAGCTCTTCCGGTGCAATGCCGACCACGGTTAACGAAAGCGGTGATTCCTGCTCATTGAGCTGTGTGCGGAACATGACCGGAGCCAGCGCCCACCCGGCACTCCATCCCCGACATTCATCGATGCGGCAGATAACCCGTTGCGCATCGCCAGCCATAGAGCCACAAGGAATGGACATCCAGTCCGGCGCGACGGTAGCGCGGGTGATGCCGTTTGCCTGCAACCACTGCGCAATGTTGCGCATATGCTGTTGGTGAATCACTGCTACGGTTGCCAGTTGCTGGTCGATTTTCAACGGCGCAAAATGCAGTTCATCAATATCCTGGTTCAGCTCTTCTTCCAGTAAGGCGGGCAGAATAGTCGGTATCTGCTTACGGGGAACATCAGGCAGTTCAACCTGCCAGATGCTGATCCATTCGCCGGGAATGTAGAGCCGAATCGTATCAGTTTGCAGCCATTGCTGAAGCTGTTCGTCGGCAATGTCAGGCCAGATGCCGTGCTCCACGTCGGCGGAACGGCGCTGCCAACAAATGGAGTCAGAGGCGCAAAGCGGGAAAAAAATCTCAAGCATGGAACTCACTCACTTTCTCCTGTCTGATGCCAGAGAACCGAAAAGTGTTGTGGCCCCATGCGGACAATTAACGAATTCATCGTCAGTTCAATCTCATTCACGGTGATATCTGAACGCAGCCAGAAGTAGTTGCTGTCCACGCTCAGGACGGTTTTTAGCTGTTTTTTTGTACGCTCATCGACGTCAGCGAGTAGCGGCTGTGCAAGAAACTGATCGACATCTTCCCAGCCCTTCGCCGGACGTTGTTGTAATAATGCCCGCGCCTGAACAGGGCTTAACCACGGGTCGAACAGCGCCTCAAGAATCACGCTTTGCGCGACCTCTAAGGTGTTGATGTTGATTTGTTGGTGGGTCATCGGTAGCGCACAGACCAGCGGTTTGAGTTTTTGATAAAGTCCGGCGTCCATTCCCTGCACCACACGCATTTCGCTGATATCCGCCAGCGGTTGATTCGCGGCGTAGAACGGCACCGAGCGGGCGAGATACTCACTGTCTTCACGACCCAGCCGCGTTTGCACGCTGCGATCTTCGTCAATAAACTCCCACAGACTTTCGGCTATCAGCTCAGCCCGATAAGCAGGCACATCGAGACGCGTGATCAAGGCAATCAACTGTTGCACCGCAAGCGGACGCGTCGCCGTCGTCGACTGTGCGAGAGCATTCAGATTAAAGCAGGCCTGTGCGTCACGCAGGGTGACGGCAATTTGCCCCTGCGGCAGTGGGAAAAAACGGGGGCCGGAAGCCCACGGCTGTGCCAGATACACGCGTTGTTCATTTTTCAGGCTCAGGCTGAGCGCGCTCAGCGCCAGGCTTTCTGCACTGGCGCTGTACCACAATGCCTGCTGGTACTCCTGCTGGCTGCGCGTTCGCCCAAGTTGTTGCTGCATCCGCCCGGAAAGTGTGATGGTTACCAGCATTATGACCGCCAGCAATACCAGCACCACGACCAGTGCCATTCCGCGTTTTGGTGGTGAGGTGATCATGATAATTGCGGCCCGCGTAACAACCAGATGCGTTCAATCTCGCCCCATTGCGGCGAATGCAGAGTCATGCGCACCGCCACAGGGATCGCCTGCCCTGACGACCAACTCGCCTGCCAGCGCGTGCCGTCGTAGAACTGCAAACGGAGCGAATCCGCCGGAATTAATTTTTGCGTTGTTGGCTTCACGCTGCCCGCTGCATCGGTCAGCGGCCAGGCTAACCGTTCAAGGTAACCGTCATGAATGCGGTAACCGACAGTGAGCAGATTACTGCGCGGCAGGCGCATCAACGGATTAACCACGCCGCCACGCACAAAGCGCATCCCTTCACTCTCAGACGCCAGCACGCCTGCACCCGCCAGTAACGCCGGTTCCCTCTGGCCCTGCTCGCCTCTTACCAGACGCGGCATCATTTGGGTCAGATCATGGGTCAGAAAACTCATCGTTTGCTGCATGAGGTTGAGTTTTTGATCGTGCTCCGCGACGGCGCTATTCACGCGCGTGACACCGTTTGTCACCTGCTGCGCCATCAATGCCAGCGAGGCAAAAATGGCAATTGCCACCAGCATTTCCAGTAACGTAAAACCAGGGCGAATCCTTTTCACTGTTGGCCTCCCACGGCGCTAAACCAGGCGCGCCGTGACTGAACCACCGGCGAAAAGTCTTCGTGAAGGCTGACTTCAATATCCACCGCCTGGAGCAACGCGTTGCCTGTATTCAGTGGGATCGTTCGCCAGTACCAGCGGTTTCCTGCCATGTCGCTCTCGCCCTGATGCCTGACCGCCCGCTGTTCGCGGGTCATCAGGTAGAGCAGTGCGATCTGGTTTTCGGCCACCCAGCCCGCTACCGTTTTCTCCTCAAGAACCTGCTGATTGTTTAGCGCGCCGCTGGCGATCTGTAATACCGCCGTGGCAGCCAGCGCAAAAATCGCCAGTGCGATCATCACTTCCAGCAACGTAAATCCGCGCTTCATGGCATCCTCTCATCACATTGACTGAGAGATAACGCGCCATCGTGCGCCAGTTTCACCGCCTGGCATTCGTTTTGCGCCGCAGAATAAAAGCGCAGCGTAAACGGTGTGGCAGGTTCAAAAGGCGAGAAGCGGATTTGCGGTGTCTTCTTTTTCGCCTCTTTTTGCAGCTCCAGTTCAATATCATGCAGCGTCAGGCGACGACGTTGCAGCTCCAGCGCATACTCCTTCTGCCAGATATCACTGCCGGGTTGTAACAGCATCTGCACCTGTTTCGGCACCGTAACCTGTGCCGATAACCGGGGCGCGGAAACGGGCAACCACTGCCCCTGACGACGCTGCATAAACTGGTAGCCAGGCGGGTCGATTAGCACACCGAGTGTTTGCCCTTCGATCACTGCCTTGTCCTTAAACTGCGCAAAGCGAGTCAGAAAATCCTGCGCCGCTTTTTTCGCAGGCGATTCAGAATCGGTCGCAAAAGTCTGTACCACGCCTGCACTGGCAAGGCCGATCAGGAAAATCACCAGCATGATTTCCAGAAGAGTGAATCCGCGTCCAGGCACTGATTACTGAAACTCCTGTAAATTCCAGTTACCGATATCTGCGGCAGCCCCTTCTCCGTTTTCCTGACCATCCGCCCCTAAGGTGTAAACATCAAACATCCCTTTTTCACCCGGGCTGAGATACTGATAATCATTGCCCCACGGATCTTTTGGTAGCCGTTTAATGTACCCACCGGTACGGTAGTTGCGGGAATCTGCCATATTGGCCGGTTGCTGGATCAGCGCCTCAAGCCCCTGCTCGGTGGTTGGATAACGCCCGTTATCCAGCCGGTACATGTCCAGCGCGTTTTCCAGCGCCACGATATCGCTGATGGCTTTTTGCCTGTCCGCTTTCTCTTTGTTGCCCAGCAGGTTAGGCACCACCAGACTTGCCAGGACGCCAAGAATAACAATCACCACCATCACTTCCAGTAGGGTAAAACCTGCCCGTGGTTTTTGCGCGCGGGATAACGAATTCATGTGATAACTCCGTAAATTACATTCCAACCATATTGTTCAGTTGCAGCATCGGCTCGAGGATGGCGATGACGATAAACAGCACCACGCCCGCCATCATCACCACCAGCGCCGGTTCAAACAGCCCTAACGCCAGCCCCACCTGGGTATCAAACTCCCGTTCCTGGTTGACCGCGGCCTGTTCAAGCATGGTTTCCAGCTCGCCGCTCTGTTCACCAGAGGCGATCATGTACAACATCATCGGCGGGAACAGGCGCAGATCCGCCAGCGCGGCGCGCAGACTGCTTCCTTCGCGGACGCGATCTGCCGCCAGTAGCAGTTGCTGCTCAACATAGCGATTTGCCGACACGGCGGCAGCGGTCTGAATGCCTTCCAGCAGCGGAACACTGCTGGCGGTGAGGATGCTTAAAGTGCGGGAAAAACGCGCCGTATTCAACCCGCGAGCAACCCGCCCCGTCACGGGCAAGCGCAGCAAAGTTTTATCCCAGCGCAGCCGCATAGTCGGCTTTTTGAGTAGCCGTTGCCCCAGCACCAGAAGCCCCAGCAATCCCGCCAGCCAATAAACGCCGCTGGCTTGTAAGGCGTCGCTCATGGCGATAAGGGTGCGGGTGGAGGCGGGCAGCGCGTGTCCGAGGTGATCGAACTGTTCGATAATTTTCGGCACCACCGCCGTCAGCAAAATAGTGACCACACCCGTTGCCACCACCAACAGCACCAGCGGGTAGAGCATGGCCTGCAGCAGTCGTGATTTCAGGCGCTGGCGCTGTTCGGTGTAATCCGCCAGGCGATTGAGCACCACATCGAGATGCCCGGATTTTTCTCCGGCAGCCACCATCGAACAAAACAGGGAATCAAAGACGCGGGGGTGTTCGCGCAGGCTGTCCGACAGGGTGTACCCCTCCTGAATCCGGCTGCGCAGCGCCATTCCCAGACTTTTCACATGCAGTTTTTCGCTTTGCTCACTGACCGCCTGTAAGCAGGTTTCCAGCGGCATTGCTGCCTGAACCAACGTTGCCAGTTGGCGGGTGAACAGCGCCAGATCTGCCGCCGCCACACGACGATGTGCGTGCCGCCGACGCTGCAACATTCCCCCTGACGAAGCATTCAGCCGGGCTTCAATGTGCACGGGAATGAGGTCTTTAGCGCGCAACAACTGGCGGGCATGACGCGCGGAATCCGCCTCAATCATGCCTTTGGTTTTGCGGCCATTACGCTGTAGTGCCTGATAGTAAAACAGTGCCATTACGCCTCCATCGTTACCCGCAGCACTTCATCGAGAGAGGTTTCTCCGGCGAGTACTTTCTCAATGCCGTTGCTGCGGATACCCGCAGAGTGTTGCCGGACATAACGTTCCAGCTCCAGTTCCCCGGCCTGACGGTGGATTAAATCACGCAATGTGGCGTCCACCACGATCAGCTCATGGATGGCGGTACGCCCACGAAAACCTTTGTGATTACAGGCGGGACAGCCCTGCGGATGGTACAGAGTGACGGTTCGCGCATCGGTAATCCCCAACAGGCGTTTTTCTTCGTCGGTAGCAGGTGCGGGCTGGCGGCAGTCGGGGCACAGCGTGCGAACCAGTCGCTGCGCCATCACGCCCGTCAGACTGGAAGAGAGCAGGAAAGGCTCTACGCCCATATCCTGCAAACGCGTGATTGCCCCCACCGCCGTGTTGGTATGCAACGTGGAAAGAACCAGGTGCCCCGTAAGCGATGCCTGAACGGCGATTTCTGCGGTTTCGGTATCGCGGATCTCACCGACCATCACCACATCCGGGTCCTGACGCAAAATCGCACGCAGGCCACGGGCGAAGGTCATGCCGACACGGGTGTTGACCTGCGTCTGACCGATCCCTTCAATCATGTATTCGATGGGGTCTTCAACCGTGAGAATGTTGCGCGAGTGGTTGTTCAGCTCCTGCAATCCGGCGTACAGCGTGGTGCTTTTGCCAGAACCCGTCGGCCCCGTCACCAGAAAGATGCCGTGCGGTTTGTGCAGTAGCTGGCGCAACTGCGCGGTCAGTTCATGACTCAGCCCCAGACGCTCCAGCGTCAGGCGGGCCTGGTTTTTGTCCAGCAGTCGCAGCACCACGCGCTCGCCCCAGGCAGAAGGCATGGTGGAGACACGCACGTCAATCGCCCGACCGCCCAGCAGCAGCGCAATACGTCCATCCTGCGGCACGCGCTTTTCGGCAATGTCCAGCCGCGCCATCACCTTGATACGCGACACCAGCAGCGAGGCCAGTTTGCGCCCGGGACGCAGCATTTCATGTAGCGTTCCGTCTACACGAAAACGGATCACCAGACTCTTTTCAAACGTCTCAATGTGGATATCCGAAGCGCCTTCTTTAATTGCCTCTGCCAGCATGGCGTTGATCAGTTTGATGATCGGCGCATCGTCGTCACTTTCCAGCAAATCTTCCGTTTCTGGCAGCTCTTCTGCGAGGGTAAAGAAGTCCTCGGCGGAACCGAGATCTTCCATCAACTGGCGAGCTTCGGAAGAGTCCCGCTGCCAGACCGCATTCAGCCGCTGTTCAAATTCGGCCTCGTCGATTTGCCGCAGCGTAAAGGGCGCGTTCAGCCCCCGTTGCAGCTCCTGCAAAACAGAGAGCGACAACGGATGAACATGGAGGATCTCCAGCGACGCTTCGCACCATGCCACCAGGCTAAACCGACGGCTGAAACTGTAGGGCAGACGCACGGTGTTAGCGGAGGTTTCCTGTGCTACAGGCACCATTAACGCGTTCTCCCGGCATTGAGGAACGCGCGAACTTCCGGCGGTAAGGCCTGGTTTTGCGCTGGTAGTACCGGCTGCGCAGTGTTCGGCATCAGGCTTAAGCCTTGCTCATCGCGATAGATCTGCTCGGCGCGCATATAGTTATATTTGCGCTGCGAAACGCCGTCTGCCGCCATACCGTCACGCAGAATGGTCGGGCGGATAAACACCATCAGATTACGTTTTTCTTTTTTATCTGCCGTGGACTTAAACAGGTTGCCAATCAACGGGATATCGCCCAGCAACGGCACTTTCGCCACGCTTTCTCCCGCCTGGTCGTCCATCAGACCGCCAAGCACAATCAGCTCACCATCGTTAGCCAGCACGGTAGTCTTCAGTTTGCGCTCGCCAAACACCACATCGAGGCTGGTCTGTCCTTCCACCTTCGACACTTCCTGCTCAATCACCATCTGTACCGCGTTACCTTCGTTAATCTGCGGCGTGACTTTCAGCATGATGCCGACTTTTTTCCTTTCTACCGTGTTGAAAGGATTGCTGTTATTGGAGCCAACGGTAGAACCGGTTAATACCGGAACGTCCTGACCCACCATGAAGAAGGCTTCCTGGTTGTCCAGCGTGGTGATGCTCGGCGTAGAAAGGACGTTAGAGCTGGAGTCGTTTTTGACCGCCTGCACCAGCGCCATCCAGTCGCCTTTCACCACGCCAACCGCCGTACCGCTAAAGCCGGAAAGTAGCTGGGCGAGCGTGGAGAGATCGCCGTTGGTGTCCGGGTTAATGGTGGTGGCACCGTTTTCGCTGATCACCGTGGAACCTTTCTGCGGCTTCGCTGCAGAAATCGCCGCCCCCAGCGTACCGATAGGGATCTGCGTGCCGTTGGCAAACTGCATTAATCCGGCATCTTTCGACGCCCACTGCACGCCGAAGTTGATATTGCTGCCTTCGGCAACCTCCACGATCAACGCCTCGACATGCACCTGAGCACGGCGGATATCCAGTTGTTCAATCACGCTTTGCAGCGACTGCATGATGTCCTGCGGCGCGGTCACAATCAGGGCATTACTGTGTTTGCTGGCGGCAATAGAAACAACCTCACGTCCGCTACTGACCGTGCCTTCCGCCTCTTCTTTAGCGGCGGTGAGCGTGCCGCTGACCTGTTTCAGAACATCGACCAGATCTTCCGCTTTGCTGTATTTGAGATAGAACACCTGGCTGTTGCCGCTGCGTTCCATTTCTGAGTCCAGGCGACGGATCAGACGGCGCATTTTGTCTCGCGTAGCGGGATCGCCGCTGACAATGACGCTGTTAGTGCGTTCATCAGCAACAATCTGTGATTTCAGCGTTGCTGGTTGGTTCTCGCCGCTGTTTTTGGTCAAGCTTTCCAGCACGCGGGCAATTTCCGAGGCCGAGGCGTTATCCAGCGGGATTACCTCTTCGGTGCGGTTTCCCGCGTGATCCACGCGCTGAATCACTTCCGTCAGCCGTTCCACAACCGAGGCGCGTCCGGTAAGCATAATCACGTTGGAGGGATCGTAATTAACGACGTTGCCAGAACCCGCGCTGTCGATCATCTGGCGCAGAATCGGTGCCAGTTCGCGTACAGACACATTACGTACCGGCACCACTTTAGTGACCATTTCATCGCCCGCGTAGTTATCGTTACCTTCACCGACCAGCGGCAACGGCTCGACTTTTGCGGCGCTGGATTTCACCACCTTCAGCACGTCGTTTTCCATCGGCACGACGGCATACCCCTGCGCTTCCAGCAGGTTAAGGAATAGCTGGTAATACTGGCGTTCATTGAGCGGGGTCATAGTACGAATACTCACTTTCCCCTGAACGCCCGGCCCCATAATGATGGTTTTATTGAGGTTAGCGCCGACGGTTTCGATAAACGATTTCAGGTCGGTATCTTTAAAATTGGCGGTAAAAGTGGCTTCTTCCGCCCAAACTGGTGAACTGCATAATGCCGCTGCCAGCATCAGCGGCAGTAAACGCTTTTTTGTTTTGAGGCCAGTTGTCTTCTTACGCCAGATCGACAACGTAATATCACGCCAAAACACGATGAATGATTCTCCTGGATTAAATGCGGTTAGCGCAGCGCGATGGAAATGTCGTAGCGCGCACCCTTGCGTAAAACCGTGAGTTGAATGGAATCCATTGAAGGTAACTGTCGCATCAGAGCAATCATTGCTCGTGGATCAGTGAAATCCTGCTGATTTAACGCAATGGCGATATCGCCTTCCTTGAAACCGCTGGCATCGAACAGAGAACGATCTGCCCCCGGTTTCACTGCATAACCGACAATCCCCTCCTTACGCACAGGCGTAAGCTGGATATAGTTAAAAATTTTCTGCGGGTCTTTCGCCAGTGCCTGGCGCACGGCAGCCGGGATCTCAACTGGCGTGCTGGCGGCAGGTTCAGCGGCTGTTTGCTTTGCTTCGTCACTGACGGTTTTTTCATTGGTCACGGCAACGGTGGAACGCTCCTCTTCTGCCAGACTCAGGCGCTCCATTTTTCCCTGATAACGCAGCACCACATGATCGCGATAAATCTCTTCGATCACCGCGTTGTGAGAGTCAAGCCGTTCGCCCAGCAAATAGACCTGCTGTTTGCCGCCTTCTTCAATAACCGCGCCGGGTCTGGCACCAAAGGCGATCCCGCGCAGTACCACGTTAAGACGTGTTTCTGCCACCGGAGCCGGTTCGGGTTGTTTTACCAGTGCAGCAACGGGCTGATATTTGCCAAACCAGTTTTGCTGGCTGATTAATTGCACGTCTTTTTTATCGAACGTTTTTACATCCGCACGGGTCGATTTATTCACCGATGGGGAAATCGCCGTATATTCCGCAGAAAAGGAGATATAGCGCCAGAGTGAATGCGCCATTTTTGCAGAAATAATAAGCAACATCAGCCAGAACATCCCGCGTGCAATTTTGCGCAGATGCTCTTTGTCTGTATTAAGAGATTGTCCCTGGCTAAGAGTGTAACGAATTTTAGTCAGCCATTGATTGAGATAAATTCGTGCGTCACGAAAAACAACCCGCGCCAATTTATATATACCCGACGTTATGCTTTGACTATTCCACAGGTGGTACGATCCAGTTTCCGCTGATACTGGTTGCCTGTGCGTGTATCATTAATCGTTATGCTGTAATTAATCCCCTCAGTGATCATTAATTTCACCGTTGGGTCAGCGCACATTTGTCGTTGATAGCTGGTTAAAAACGCGTCCGGCGTTTGCGTGGTTTGAGCCCCCGCTTCGCTGATAATGGTCATTTTTACCGTCGTGCCGCTACTTTGCGCCAGCACTAAGGTATATCCCGCAGATTTAATCGGCAGGTTTTGGCTGATATTTTGCGCCTGTTTTTTCGCCAGCAAACTGGCGTTTTCATTATGGCTTGCGCAGCCACTTAATAATCCTGTAACGCTTAACAATAGCGATATTAATACCCTCCCTGGCATTTGTTTTATCGACATAGTAAATAATCTCTAAGGTTATTAATGAGAGTAAAAATGTCACTTCGATAATGACGTGGTTATCATTAAAACAATGCCTGTAGATAAAGTGTTGCTATACCGCCCAGACTTAAACACGGTCCAAAAGGCAGCGTCGTTGATCCTTTTTTTGTAATAACGGCATATATCAGCCCGCAGCATGATGCAATTAAAGCAACATGGGGTAGCGACAATGCCCCCACCCAGCCACCTAAAGCGGCGAAGAGTAATACATCGCCCATGCCTAATGCTTCTTTACGCAGAACTATTCCGGCTATCCAGCGCAGGGAGTAAAAAGTGACAAACCCCACCAGTACGCCGGTGACTGCGTCTTGTAGCGTGAGCGGACTCTGCTGCGCCCATGCCGCAATCAGCCCCGTCCACAATACTCCCTGAGTAAAGACATCGGGCAGCCATTGATTATCGAGGTCGATGATACTCGCGGCAATCAGCCAGGCGGATAATATCATCACCGCCAGCCCCCATCCACTTTCCGGCCAGACCAGACTTGCCAACAAAAAAGCGAGTGCCGTCAATAACTCCACCAGCGGATAACGCTTGCTGATTTTCGTCTGACAATCACGGCAGCGCCCTTTGAGCATCAGCCAGGAGAGCAGCGGAATGTTGTCACGAACGCGGATGGTCTGCTGACAATGCGGACAATGCGAGCGTGGCAGCGCCAGGCTTATTTTTAGCTGCGTGCTCGGCGTTTCACCGTGAAACTCCGCCATTTGTTGGCGAAGCATGATGGGGTAACGCCAGATCACCACATTCAAAAAACTGCCGATGATTAATCCTCCGACGGTTGCCAGGACAGGCATCGCAGCAGGATATTGCTGAAAAACATCAAAAAGCATGGTTAAAGGTTATTTGTTGTAACTTGCCGGATGCGGCGTGAACGCCTTATCCGGCCTACAGGTGTCTGCCAACGCAAATAATCGCGGCTTCTTCCCTCCAGGCCCGATAAGCTGGCGCATCGGGCATATATGTTGACCCGGTGCGCCTTATTTCATGCCGGATGCGGCGTGAACGCCTTATCCGGCCTACAGGCTTATTCGGCTGGCATCGAATACTCGGTAACCTTATTAATGGTTTCCGGCCCTTTTTCCGGTTTCGACAGGTGCATCGCCGCGAGCGTGTTGTAAGCCGACTGGCTCACTCCGCCTTCGAAGCTCATCTCACTTGCCCCCGGAAGCTGGTAAGCATTTGCGCCCGGATTCCATTTCTTAAAGAATTCCGAAAGATCCGCCTGAGCGACCCAGGATGCACACAGCATCAGCGTGTCAGCAGCGTTACCGTTTGACTCAGCACAGTAATTTCTTTCGCCAAACTTGGTTTTGCCTGCCTCATCGCCGCGCGCTTTACGGTGCATCAACTGGAACAGGTTCCAGCCCTTCATCCCTTTACGATCGCTGTAGAACTTAGGCAGGTCACCATCTGGATACCACTGTTTGATATCAAAGTTTTCCTCTGCCCACTCCTTCAACTGTGCGTACATCAGCAGACGGTCACCCGCACCGCCGCGCGCCCAGGCCTGACCGTTGCTCTCGTCCAGATATTCCGGCGCGACGGTAATATCTTCAGCGACACGGTTCATCTTGCCGAGATAGCGATCCTGCATGTACAGCGCCAGCACGTTGTTCGCCACTTCAGTTGCGCCCGGTACAGTCAGCGGTGTTTCTGCGGCGTTATGCCCTACTTCATGCCAGATCAGCCAGTCGTTCAGCGGCGTCGTCGGCAGCGTGGTGCTGTTCGTCGAGAAGCTGCTGTTCATTACCGGATAACCAGAGTGCGCATCACCGATGGAGATCTGCACATCGTTGGTGAAACGGTGTTTGTGACCCGGCAAGTTTTCAAAGGTAAACATCCGGTGCTTACCGTTTTCGCCATCACGTCCGTAGAAGTCATTCATTGAGCTGGCAAAGGTATCCAGTTCCTTAGCGAATTGTTTCAGGTCACCCTTGTAATTGCTGGCGTTCAGGTTGTTCTTCGGTGCGGTGTAGACGAAAGAATCTGACTCCAACTCGCCCAACGGCGCAGGAGATTTCAGATCGTTTTTCCATGCGCCGTCTTTATAGAACGGTGCTTTTACCACACCAGTAAAGGTGAAGCTGGCAGATTTATTATTCTCCTTGCTGTCGCCCTTGATATAAATCAGACCACCATAAGGAGCCGTAAACTTCACCGTACCATTAGCCTCCAGAGTATACGTTTTAGTCACTCTCGGCGGACGGTTCAGCGCAACTTCATGCTTTTCACGTCCGGTCAGGTCGTCAGCCAGCGCCACGGTGACAGTCACAGGAACGTCCGCTGTAGACTCAATGGTGACCTCTTTCTGAGCCGGAGCCCACAGGCCGGTTGATTGCATGTTACCTGCAAACCATTTAGTCGGATTCGAGTACAGGCTGATGGTTTCCGTAACATTCTCACCCTCTGCCGATACTGCTCCCGGATACTTCTCAACATCAACTTTAATGTTCAGATCCCACCAGGAACGGCCCAGCATCAGGCGCGTCAGCGGTTTTTCCATATAGTTGAGCGGATAGCTCGGGTTCATCATGCCTGCTTTGCTGCTACCGTCACCGTAGATCATGTTGTTATCAACCAGCGATTTCTTCAGTTCCGCGGAGCACTCGGTGCCGCCCTCGTAAGCATCGTTGGCGTAGCAGTTCAGGAACTCGGTGAACGTTTTAAAGCCCAGCTCATCATTTTTGCCTTCTTCATAACGATAAGCCGTGTCGTTCCACAGCCAGACCGACATGTTCTGGTACAGACGTTCGAGATCGACGCTGTTCAGACGTTCGCCTTTACTGCCTTTAGTACGGAAATAAAGCTCATGTTGATACAGGCGCTGAATGTTGGTGCCTAAATCCGCAGCCTGCACCATCGCTTTCGCAGTATCGGCGTCAAGATTCAGTTGCGTATACTGCGGAACATACATTGTCCCCGTCACAGGAACACCCGTACCAGGACGATATTCCAGGCAGTTGACCTCATAGTGATATGTCGAGTCCTTACACTCCTGTAATCCAGGAAACTTTTCAAAGATTTTTGCCTTTGCCGCCTCCAGAGACTCTTTTGTTTTAAACTCCGCCTCATCGATAAAGGCATAGCGCTTGACCTGTTCGCCATCGACATCTTCCAGCCAACTGGCCACTTCCAGTTTCGGCTTGTCATCAGGTTTGTTGTCTTGCTGGTATTTCCAGATAACTTCTTTCGTTGTTTCATCAATGGTATACGGCGGTTTTCCATCGACAAACGGATAACGTTCATAGACCCAGATACCTTTTTCGCGCTGTTGGCGTACGCGATCCGGATAACCCTGCGGATCGTTGTTCACCACCGATTTGTTCAGAGCCATTGACAGACCCGCGGCATCCAGCAGACGCACAAAGCCAGACGCGCTCTCTTCCTTAAGATTGCTCATCACGTTTTCCATGATCAGCACTGAGCCGCCTTTGTTCAGATAGGCGATCAGATCGGTCACATCCTGCTGAGTCAGCTTCGGTTTGCTGGTATCTGCACGCAGAGGCACTGCATAGGGATCGCCAGACCACTGAGTCACATATTCAAAACCGTTGAGGATCAGCAACGGAACTTCTTCCGGATTCAGATCGCCATAGCTGGTCAAATGTTTAACAGAAATACCTGCAAAATCCGGATGGAAGCCAAATGGAGCACTGTTCCCAGTGACCTGGCCATGACGTTTGAAATAAACGTTTTCCAGGTTCGTACCCACGGTCATTGTGCTCTTGGTATTCGGCTGCCAGATGTCGTTTGACAGGTAGCGCAGTACGTTCTGCATGAAGTGCTTCATATCATCTGAATCACCGCTGAGCGTACACTCACCTTTATCATTGACACCACCGGCCCAACTGTAACCATTAGGGCAACGCAAAATGCTGTTGTAGTGCGGGTTACCGATAACCATCAGCTTGCCATCACCGACTTGCCCCAGCGAAATAAACGGCAGGTTGAAGGTCGCGGTATCGCGCGTCACGTTTTCCGGCACAACAAGAGAAGGCGCTTCAGTAATGTACGCCAGCTCGTTTTTATCCCAGGCGCGTTTTTCACCAAAGGCCAGCCAGTAGTTTTTATCATTACGCGCCATCAGAATCGGGAAGGCCGCGTTGGAGATATTCACCACCGCCTGACCGCGCGCATTACCGGTGCTGCCATAGAAGTTGGTGGAGTCATGGAATACATGGAACTTGCTGACAGATTGGTAGTTCGTATCCACACCCCACAGTTTGTTGATAACGCCCTGAATCTGACCGTCATTAACATTGCGTGTCGTCAGCGAGAACCAGCGTGCAGAGTTGCAATTGTTGGTTTTGTCACAAATCGCAGTATCGATCTCTTTGGCCTGCCCCATTTCAAACTGCTCGATAAATTCGTTTGGCAGCACAACGGTTTGATCGCCTTCATCCAGCGTCGCGCCATTGGATAACGAGAGATTGATAATCTCGTTAATCACGTTGGGATATTCAGCAAAGACCTTGCGTACATCGTCCGGAACAACACGGGTATTATTTTGCCCGGTCGTCGAATAGCGATGAATCAGTTGATCGACATTCGCGCCGCGAACTTCATCACCCAGTTCAGTCAGCGCAACGGTCGACTTGTTGCCGCGTACTGAGCCAAGTTCAAAGGTATCGATACCAAAGGAGATGGTTTCGCCCCAGCTAAAGGAAAATTCACCATTTTCCCCTGTCACACCACGGCCTGAATTGGTGTAGTAGTCAACACCAGCAACACCATATCCCTGGCTATCCACCAGGCGGCCTTCGGAGAGAATAATTTCAGTAGGTTGATACTGATAAAACTGTTCCGCATTAGCTGACACAAATTTGGCGTTCAGATCCGGCGTTGTTCCCTCTGTCGTGACGGGCACGACCGGTGAGGTATGGGTGGATGGCGCTTTATCGGTCGCGACATTGTTTTCCACTTCCTCATTTACCAGCTTTTTGAATTCTTCCGGTGCCAGATCGATTTGCTTATACAGTTTTTCAAAGCGTGCGCGATCGACCACTGACGAGAAGGTCAGACAAAGTTGTTCTGCATCCGCCGGGCAACTGTCGCTGGAAGTTAACAGAGAGATAGCGTTGGTTTTCTCATTTTCAGAATCCGCCAGCTCCTGCGCGTCCTCGAGGCTAAACGACACTTTGTCAACCGCACGCAGGCTACGCGCAGCTTCTGACTGGGTGTTGAAAGTTGCAATGGTCGTACTACCAACCACACAACTCACGGTGTTGCCAGGTGTAAAAGTAAAGCCATCGCTGGATTCACCATTACAGGTAGCACCAGTTACCCGCTGGCTTCCGCCCAGGGTCAGATAACCCGTTTTCGTGGGAACAGGTTCTGGCTCTGGTTCTGGTGTCGGCTCAGGATCAGGTGTTGGATCCGGCGTAGGTTCTGGGTCCGGCGTCGGCTCAGGCGTCGGCTCCGGGTTTGGTGTTGGATCAGGTTTCACTTCCGGCAAAGACCCTGTTCCAGAATCTACAGGCGGAGTATCGGAGGACGAGCCTGAACCACCGCCATCACAACCGGCTAACAGGGTTGCGCTTAAAATAGCCGCTAAAAGCGATTTCTTATATTTAAATTTCTTATTCATTAATAACGCAAGTGACAAAACAAAGTTAAAAAATTCGTAACTGTGGAAATAGTTTTATGTTTTACCTTCTCTAAAAATAACCTCCATTCTTAAGAAATCTGCATTATTGATAACGAAATAGATAAAATTTATAGGAATATCCCCTATACGATGTCAGAGGGGTGATTTATAAAAATTTTTAACAAACAAAAAAGTAACAATTATTCACAATATTACTATCTCAAGTCATTGATAGTTTTAACGATTGCGATTGCAAAAGCAACAGATAGCACGCTACTTGCTCATCAAGCGAACACAATTAATACAGCTTGTTTTGCGTGGTAAAAAAACACAGATTTTCACGCCACTAATTATTTACCTGGTTATCTAATCATCAAACATTATTGATCTGATGATAATAAATAGAGAAATAATCTTGCTATTGTTTAGCCGGAATAACGAAACAGATATGAAAAAAGCCGGATGATATTTACAGCCATCCGGCTCTATTGAATTACGAAACCAACATTCCGGTAAACACATATGCCTGCAGCAGCGTGATAATGCCAATAACGCTGGCAAAGATCAGACTGTGCTTCACGGTGTAACGGAACAATTCAGATTCTCTGCCCACCATGCCCGTCGCGGCGCAGGCCACGGCGATAGATTGCGGGGAGATCATCTTGCCGGTCACGCCGCCGCTGGTATTTGCTGCCACCAGCAGAGTGTCCGAGACGTTGATTTGCTGCGCGGTGGTTGATTGCAGTGAACCAAACAGGGCGTTCGAGGATGTGTCAGAGCCGGTAAGGAATACCCCCAGCCAACCAAGGAACGGCGAGAAGAACGGGAACATCACGCCAGTACCCGCCAGTACCAGCGCCAGCGTAGTGGACATGCCGGAATAGTTGGTCACGAAGGCAAATGCCAGCACCATGCCAATCGACAATATCGGCCACTTCAGGCTAATTAGCGTTTCTGCGAAAACGCCAATACCTTTCTTGATCCCGACACCAAGAATGAAGATAGAGATAATTGCCGCAATAAAAATCGCAGTTCCGCCAGCGGAGAGTGGATCAAATTTAAATACCGCATCCATTGGCGTCGGTTGGGCGACAATGGGTGCCGCTTTCAGTACCTGTTGATGCAAATGGGGGATCTGGAAGTTAATCACCAGCGAATAAAACGCGCCGCCCGGAGCGAATAACGCTTTAAACGGCTTCATGGTCCAGATGGTGACCAGCACCGTTAAGATTAAAAACGGTGACCACGCACGAATGATTTGCCCAAGGCTGTATTCTGACGGTACTGGGCCGCCAGAAGACGGTTTATTCACCACCATCGCACCTGCGGATTGCCCCATGCTGATTGCCGTTTCGGTATTTTTCGGCCGCCAGACTTTGAGGAATAAAGAGAGTGAGACGATACTCACCAGCGCCGAAGTAATATCCGGCAGTTCCGGGCCAATGTAGTTAGAGGTAAAGAACTGGGTAACTGCGAAGCTACCACCCGCCACCAGCGCCGCTGGCCATGTCTCTTTCACCCCTTTCCAGCCGTCCATCATCGCCACCAGCCAGAACGGCACCAGTACCGACAGGAACGGCAACTGACGTCCCGCCATTGCGCCAATGTCGAACGGATCGATGCCAGTCACCTGACCGGCAACCAGAATAGGCACGCCCAACGCACCAAACGCCACCGGCGCGGTGTTGGCAATCAGACACAGCCCCGCCGCGTATAACGGTTTAAAGCCCAGTCCCACCAGCAGCGCGCCAGTAATCGCCACCGGCGCGCCAAAGCCCGCAGCTCCTTCTAACAGTGCGCCAAAAGAGAAGCCAATCAGCAACACCTGCAAACGTTGATCGTCGGTGATGGAGATAACCGAGCTGCGGATAATATCAAACTGGCCGCTGGCAACGGTTAATTTATAGAGGAATACAGCCGCGACAATAATCCAGGCGATTGGCCATAAACCATAAATAAAACCATATCCCGCAGCAGCAAATGCCATATCAATCGGCATTTTAAAGGCGAATATCGCAATCAATATCGATAATATAAGGGTTATTGCTCCGGCGACATGCCCTTTCAGACGTAATATCGCAAGCGCAACGAAGAAGAATATTATCGGGATCAGGGCAACCAGAGCGGATAGCCCCAGCCCTCCCATCGGCATATACATTTGGGTCCAGGTAACCATATTGTTCAGTCTCTTATTATCTTTATATGCTTGATATGCTTAAGGTTGTAATAAGCAAAAGAGGACTGAACTGTAAAATATAGGCGTTATACTTTACAGCAACAGCACGCCGCTAACGCAATTGCGACCTCAGGCATAACAAGTATATCGGGTAAGGGGTTCTGTTCCGCACCCGCAGGCGCAGAGTATCGTTAAGATGTCCATATTGTTGTTTTAACCCGCTAATGATGCGCTACGGGTATTTAATTTTATTAAACCCTGATAATCGCTCCGGTTATTTCCGGGATAAATGTACTACCGCAGTAACTATAATAGCCCCAGCGGTAAAACTTGCCGGGGCTTTTGCTATTGCTATTAATGACTTTCTTTTTCGCGTAAACGCCAGGCATGTAATAACGGTTCGGTATAACCGTTTGGCTGTTTCACACCGAGGAAGATTAAATCGCTGGCGGCTTTAAACGCACACGAGTTAGCAAAATTCCCCACCATCGGACGATACGCCGGATCGCCAGCGTTTTGCTGATCAACCACTTTCGCCATATTCTCCAGCGACGCCTGCACCTGTTCTTTGGTCAGAATACCGTGACGTAACCAGTTGGCGATATGTTGGCTGGAGATGCGCAGCGTTGCACGGTCTTCCATCAGCGCCACGTTGTGGATATCCGGCACTTTTGAACAACCAATCCCCTGCTCTACCCAACGCACCACATAACCCAGAATCCCCTGCACGTTGTTATCCAGCTCTTGTTGGATCTCTTGTGCCGACCAGTTTGCGTTTTCAGCAACCGGAATGGTCAGCAGATCGTCCAGCAGAGGCTCAAATTCTGCATTGAACTCTGTGTTGGCAATGTTGGCTTGCACGCTCTGTACGTTGGTTTGGTGATAGTGCAACGCATGCAACGTGGCTGCGGTCGGTGACGGAACCCAGGCCGTGTTCGCCCCGGCACGTAACTGATCGCCCTTTTGGCTGTACATGTCTGCCATCAGATCTGGCATTGCCCACATCCCTTTACCGATTTGCGCTTTACCGCGCAGCCCACAAAACAGGCCGGAAAGCACGTTATTGCGCTCGTAGGCTTTGATCCACGGTGTCGATTTCATCTGGTTTTTACGCAACATCGGGCCCGCTTCCATCACCGAATGCATCTCATCACCAGTACGGTCGAGGAAGCCGGTGTTGATGAACGCCACGCGGTTGCGTGCCTGCGCGATACAACTACGCAAGTTCAGCGAGGTCCGGCGTTCTTCATCCATAATGCCCATTTTCAGGGTATTTGGTTCCATACCAAGCATGGTCTCAACGCGGGTAAACAGTTTGTTGGCAAACGCCACTTCCTGCGGACCGTGCATTTTCGGTTTCACAATATAGACGCTGCCAGTACGCGAGTTTTTCTGCACTTTTAAGTCGTAGAGGGCAATCGCACCTGTCATGACGCCATCAAGAATACCTTCCGGAATTTCATTGCCTTCGCTGTCCCAAATTACGGGGATAGTCATCAAATGCCCCACGTTGCGGATAAACAGCAGCGAGCGCCCGTGCAAAGAAATTTCAGAACCATCGGCGGCAGTGTACTGACGATCGTCATTCAGTTTACGCACGATTTGCCGACCGTTTTTCTCCATTTTCTCTTGCAGAGTGCCCTGCATCAGCCCCAACAGATTGCGGTACAGCAGGATTTTATCTTCAGCATCAACCGCAGCGACCGAGTCTTCACAATCGAGAATGGTACTGATGGCGGCTTCGACGATAACGTCGTTGATATGCGCCGGATCGTCTTTGCCAATCCGTCCGTTGGCATCGATTTGCAGTTCGATATGCAGACCGTTATTTTTCAGCAAAATGCAGGTCGGTGCAGCAGCATCGCCACGGTAGCCGACAAACTGCGCCGGGGTACGTAACGTGGTTTCTGAGCCATTTTTCAACAGAATACGTAATTGTTTGTCGACCACCTTAAACGCCACCACATCCTGATAACTGCCGTTTTCCAGCGGTAGTGATTCATCGAGGAAGCAGCGAACCCAGGCGATAACCTGCGCACCACGCTGCGGATCGTAGCCGCTGACCATCGCCCCTTCCTGCGGGATGATGTCGCTGCCGTATAGCGCATCGTACAGTGAACCCCAGCGAGCGTTCGCCGCATTCAACGCGTAGCGGGCGTTCATTGCCGGAACCACCAGTTGCGGCCCCGCCTGGCTGGTGATTTCGCTGTCGATGCCGGTGGTTTCCACCGTCACATGGCCCGGTTGCGGCACCAGGTAGCCCAGTTCACGCAGGAAAGATTTATAGGCTGCTTTATCTTTTACCGGCCCCGGATTGCTGCGATGCCATTCGTCGAGCGCCGCCTGAATGCGATCGCGCTCTGCCAGTAACTGACGATTCTCTGGCGACAGATCGTGAACAATATCATCAAAATTGTGCCAGAACGCCGCAGAGTCCAGCCCTGTTCCGGGTAAAACTTCTTCATCAACAAAACGTTTAAAGTTGGCGTCAATGCGTAAACGGCCCTGGGTTATGGTTTCACTCATTGTTAATCTCCTCGTTTTCGCTTATTTCGCCAATACCGCTGCTGCCGCTTTCGCGACCTGCGCATCCTGTGCCCCGGTTAAACCAGACACACCCACAGCGCCAATAATCTGCCCATCAACAACAACCGGTACGCCGCCTTCCAGTGACGTCAGTAACGGTGCCGTCACAAACGCCGTACGTCCGTTGTTCACCATCTCTTCATAGCCCTTAGTTTCGCGGCGCCCCAGCGCGGCGGTACGCGCTTTCTCCTGGGAGATGTAGGCCGCAATCGGCGCGCAATCATCCATACGACTTAACGCCAGCAGATGACCGCCGTCATCGGCAACAGCAATGGAAACGGACCAGTTATTTTTCTGCGCCTCTTCCGGACCTGCGGCAATAATTGCACTCGCCATTTGCTGGCTAAGAATGACTTTAGTTTTCATTTTGTTATTCCTTTTCAAGGGCTTGTTCTACAATTTCAATCCAGTGACGCACAGAGGTACGACCGGCGCTCGCCAGATGCGTCTGGCAACCAATGTTGGCGGTAACGATCATTTCCGGTTTGCCGCTTTCCAGCGCATTCATTTTGTTATCCCGCAACTGGCGCGCCAGATCGGGATGCGTTAACGCATAAGTTCCCGCCGAACCGCAGCACAGATGGCTGTCGGGAACGTCGGTTAAGGTAAATCCCAGCCGCAGTAACACTTTTTCTACTTCGCCATTCAGTTTTTGCGCATGTTGCAGGGTACACGGACAGTGGAAGGCCAGTTTTTTATCGCCGCGAATCGCCAGCTTTTCCAGCGGCTCCTCACGCAAAAGCTCGACTAAATCAACCGCCAGTTCGCTGACCTGACGCGCTTTATCGGCATACAACGCATCGTTTTTCAGCATCTGCCCATACTCTTTAACGAATGCCCCACAGCCGCTGGCGGTTTGCAAAATTGCCTCGGCACCTGCTTCAATCGCCGGCCACCAGGCATCAATATTATTTCGCGCGCGCGCTAACCCTTTCTCTTGCGCATTAAGATGATAGTCCACCGCGCCACAACAGCCTGCTTCGTTAGCTGGCATGACGCTGATCCCCAGACGATCCAGCACCCGCGCAGTTGCCGCGTTGGTGTTGGGCGAAAGCGTAGGCTGGACGCAACCTTCCAGCATTAAAACCCGACGCTTATGACGCAACGGCGGACGCGGTTTGGCTTTCACGATCCCGGCGGGGAGTTTTGCTCTAATCTGCTCTGGCAAAAACGGTCGTAGCACCAGGCCTACTTGCGTCAGCGCACGGAAGACCGCCGGACGCGGCACTACCTGACGCAGCCCTTCGCGTAGCATTCGATCCGGCAGTGGACGTTTCACTTTTTGCTCGACGATATCACGCCCGATATCCAACAGAGTGTGATAGCGCACACCAGAAGGACAGGTGGTTTCACAGTTGCGGCACGTGAGACAGCGATCGAGATGCTCCTGCGTTTTAAGTGTAACTTCGTTACCTTCCAGCACCTGTTTAATCAGATAGATGCGCCCACGCGGCCCGTCCAGTTCATCACCCTGGAGCTGATAGGTCGGGCAGGTTGCGGTACAAAATCCGCAGTGCACACAGGCGCGCAGAATGCTGTCAGCTTCCAGCGCCCGCGTATTCTGGCGCATCTCTTCGGTTAACCGGGTTTGCATAGTCTGCTCCTTAAAGTTCCGCGTACATGCGACCGGGGTTAAACACACCGCAAGGGTCGAGCTGCTGTTTAAGCTGCTGGTGATAGCGGAATAAAGGGGCAGGCAACGGAGCAAAACTGCCATCACCTGGACTAAAGCGAGTTGCGTGACCGCCAGCGTTGCGGGCGATACGGTGGATTTGATTGTCATCGGCTGTCGATTTCAGCCAGCGTAACGCGCCCCCCCAGTCGATCAGTTGCTCGCCGGGTAAATCCATCATCGGTGCATCGGTGGGTAATGAAATGCGCCACAAAGTCCCTGGTAACGAGAAGAATGGTAGTTGTTGTTCACGCAATTGCTGCCAGAACTGACCCGCAACCTCTTCGCCCCCCAGCAGTTCACGCGCCGCTTTTACCGAGCCTTCACCGCCTTCAAGGCGGAGCCACAAGCCGTTGTCGAAGTAACATAAACCGCTAATGGGTAATGGCTGGAGTTGCCACTGGGCGATTTCGTTCATGGCTTCTTGCAGGCTGATTTCCCGACGCAGGCTGATAGTGGCGCGCGGTCGAGGCAACACTTTCATTGAGATTTCAGTAAGTACGCCAAGACAGCCATAGCTTCCGGCCATTAGCCGTGAGAGATCGTATCCGGCAACGTTTTTCATCACTTCGCCACCAAAACGCAGATGTTTTCCACTGCCGGTAATAATGCGCGTACCGAGGACAAAATCGCGTACCGAACCGCTCCACGGTCGACGCGGCCCCGCCAGACCGCAAGCGACCATGCCGCCCCAGGTGGCTTCTTCACCATAATACGGTGGCTCGCAGGGCAGCATTTGCCCCGCACTTTCCAGCGCCGCTTCAATCGCCATCAGCGGCGTTCCGGCACGAGCGGTGATCACCAACTCGGTCGGGTCGTAATTCACAATGCCGCGATGACAACGCACATCCAGCGTTTGCCCGGTGACAGGGCGACCTAAAAAGGCTTTGCTATTGCTTCCCTGAATCACCAGCGGCGTTTTATTACTAATCGCCTGATTCACCTGTTCCAGCAGCGCCTGGCTGTAATCACACTCACGTAGCATCAGAAACGCTCCAGTTCAGGGAAAGGTAAATGACCGTGGTGCACGTGCATGGCACCAAATTCAGCGCAGCGGTGTAGCGTGGGAATGTTTTTTCCAGGGTTCAGCAAACCATCGGGGTCAAATGCCGCCTTGACCGCATGGAAGGTCGTGATTTCATCGCTGTTGAACTGGGCGCACATTTGATTGATTTTTTCGCGCCCAATGCCATGCTCCCCACTGATGCTGCCGCCCACTTCCACGCAGAGTTCGAGGATCTTCCCACCCAGCGCTTCCGCGCGGGCAAATTCGCCGGGTTCATTGGCATCGAAAAGGATTAACGGGTGCATGTTACCGTCTCCGGCATGAAAGACGTTGGCGACGCGTAAATCATATTGCTGCGATAAACGAGCAATGCCTTCCAGTACGCCAGGCAGCGCGCGGCGTGGGATGGTGCCGTCCATGCAGTAGTAATCGGGAGAGATGCGCCCCACCGCCGGAAAGGCGTTTTTACGACCGGCCCAGAAACGCACACGCTCCGCTTCGTCCTGCGCCAGACGGACGTCAGTCGCGCCCGCTTTCCGTAAGATGTCGTTAACCCGTTCACAATCTTCCTGTACGTCAGACTCCACGCCGTCCAGCTCGCACAATAAAATCGCTTCGGCATCAACGGGATAACCGGCATGAATAAAATCTTCTGCCGCGCGAATCGACAGGTTATCCATCATCTCCAGCCCACCAGGGATAATGCCATTGGCGATGATGTCACCGACGGCGAGTCCGGCTTTTTCTACCGAGTCAAAGCTGGCTAACAGAACCCGTGCCACGGGGGGCTTCGGCAGCAGTTTTACCGTCACTTCGGTGGTCACGCCGAGCATACCTTCTGATCCAGTAAACAGCGCCAGCAGGTCAAAACCCGGCGAATCCAGCGCGTCCGATCCCAGTGTCAGCGTCTCTCCGTCCAGCGTTTGCACTTCAATTTTCAGCAGGTTATGTACGGTAAGCCCATATTTCAGACAGTGAACGCCACCGGCATTTTCCGCCACATTGCCGCCAATGGAACAGGCGATTTGTGAAGAAGGGTCCGGCGCGTAATAGAGATTATGCGGCGCTACGGCCTGGGAGATAGTCAGATTACGCACGCCCGGTTGCACGCGCGCACGGCGACCGACGGGGTTTATATCGAGGATCTCTTTAAAGCGCGCCATCACTAACAACACGCCTTTTTCCAGCGGCAACGCGCCGCCAGAAAGCCCGGTGCCCGCGCCACGAGTCACCACCGGCACACGCAGACGGTGGCAGACAGCCAGAATCGCCGCCACCTGTTCTATCTGCTTAGGCAGAACAACCAGTAATGGACGCGTGCGATACGCGCTCAACCCGTCACACTCGTAAGGAGTGATCTCCTCATCGGTATGCAGGATCTCGAGTCCGGGGACATGCTCACGCAGTGCCATCAGTACCGATGTTTGGTCGACATCGGGTAAAGCGCCATCAAGACGCTCTTCGTACAAGATGCTCATGAGTAGGGTTCGCTTTGTTGTGTTGTGTGGTAGCTGATTTTTGCGTGCTGCTTCTGTGAACAGTTATTAAGCGAGCTTTTTGTTTTCGTCTATCTCTTTAGTTACCGGTCAGACCATTTTTTTTCCAGCTCTGTGACCACGCATAGGTTAATTCAATGTTAAATTGATGTAACATAATCACTTGCATGATGTGCGTGTTTCGCGAATTAAGAACAGAAAAATTGGTCCTACCTGTGCACGAGGTCCGGGAATGAAAGATGAACGTCGCCCTATTTGCGAAGTGGTTGCAGAGAGTATCGAACGGTTAATTATCGACGGTGTGTTGAAGGTCGGGCAGCCGCTTCCCTCGGAACGTCGACTGTGCGAAAAGCTCGGCTTCTCGCGTTCCGCACTGCGTGAAGGGCTGACGGTGCTGCGCGGGCGCGGGATTATTGAAACGGCGCAGGGGCGCGATTCTCGGGTCGCGCGACTTAATCGGGTACAGGACACCAGTCCGCTGATCCATCTGTTCAGCACGCAGCCGCGAACACTGTATGATCTGCTCGACGTCCGGGCATTACTGGAAGGCGAATCAGCAAGGTTGGCGGCAACGCTGGGAACCCAGGCTGATTTTGTATTGATAACTCGCTGTTATGAAAAAATGCTCGCCGCCAGTGAGAACAACAAAGAGATTTCACTGATCGAACATGCGCAGTTGGATCACGCTTTCCATCTCGCTATTTGTCAGGCTTCCCACAATCAGGTGCTGGTTTTCACTCTGCAATCATTGACCGATCTGATGTTTAATTCGGTGTTTGCCAGCGTGAATAATCTCTACCATCGCCCCCAGCAAAAAAAGCAGATCGATCGCCAACATGCGCGGATCTATAACGCGGTTTTGCAACGACTGCCGCATGTGGCCCAGCGCGCCGCCCGCGATCATGTGATGACCGTGAAAAAGAATCTCCACAATATCGAACTGGAAGGTCACCACTTGATTCGCTCGGCGGTGCCGCTGGAGATGAGCCAGAGTTAGCGGGCGTTAAATCTGCTTTTCATACACGCGGTAACGCTTATATGGCTGTGCACCAATACGTTCCAGCATGTTATTCATGCCCGTATTGGTTTCGAGGATCCATGACATCTCCAGCGCGTCGATCTTCCTGCGGGTAAAGGGATCGCGTAATGCTTCAATCAGCAACAGCGCGATTACCGGTCCGATACGACTAAACTGATATTCGTCGCGCACACCCATTAGCGGCACTCGCGCAGTGCGCATACCACTGACTTTTAAGCGCCACAGCAATTTTGCCCAGCCGAGGGGAAAGAGCGATCCATTCAGATCAGCAATCGCCTCGTTGATGTTCGGTAAGCCGACAACAAACGCGCAGGGTGCAGAGTCTATCTCAGCAATGTAGATCATATCGTCCGGCACCAGGTATTTAAGCTGATCGCCCATGATGGCAAATTCGCGTTCGGTAAACGGCACAAAGCCCCAGTTGTGCTGCCAGCCAGAGTTGAAAATCTCACGCAGGATCTGCATCTCTTCAGCAAACCGCTGGCGATTGATGCAGCGAATGGTCACCTTTTTGCGTACCTGATCCATCAGTTTTTTTAGCGCCGGAGAGAAAGTGAGATCGGTTCGCTGCATCCACCACGCCAGTAAATCAATGCCTTTCTGATAGCCCAATTGCTCGAGATGCGCGGCATACCACGGTTTGCCGTGCGGCATCATCGCGCAGGGCGGCGTATCAAACCCTTCAATCAGTAACCCACTCTCCTGATTGATATTCAGGCTGAAGGGGCCAGTGATGTTGCGTGCCCCTTGTGACTTCAGCCACCCTTCCGCTGCGTCAAATAAGGCCGCAAATACCTGTGGATCATCAATGGCGTCAATCATGCCAAAATGCCCCGTATCTTCGCCGTATCGCTCGCGGTGCAAGGTATCGATTTGCGCCGTAATGCGCCCGACTATCTGCCCCTCTTTTTTTGCCACCCACGCCTGCCAGATAATATGGTCCGTTCCCGGATTCTTTTGTGACAGATGCTCACTGCGTTCAATGCATAAAGGGGGGATCCAGTTTGAATCATTGGAATAAAGTGACGACGGAAAAGCGATAAATGCCTTTAAGTCATTTTTATTTATTACTTTTTCAATTTTAATCATCAGCAGATCGCATTCCATATTTACGTGGATAACAAATAATTAACGGTGAAAAACAGGCTGCAACTGCAACGAACGGCACCTTCATAATCCACCCAATGAATACAAACGAAGATAAAATAATATTTATTAATAATTACGGTAAAACCAGAGCCTGCGTAAGACGGTTAATAATGCCTTTTATAGACTTAATGCGACCAGACAAGGCATTACTTAATACATTCATAAATTAAATATCATTCACAATAAGAAACAAAAAAACAGAACTTATTATTTTAATCAATGTTCAATATCGCACCAATGAAAATACTATCTCATTTATCTTTTATGCATATATAATCCACCGCATTATTGTCATTTTATTTTTGATATCCAATTTTCTTGTGGTGTATATGTCCAATAAAATCTTTACGCATTCCCTGCCTATGCGCTATGCCGATTTTCCAACGCTGGTTGATGCTTTGGACTATGCCGCTCTGGGTAACGCCGGAATGAATTTTTATGACAGGCGTAGCCAGCTTGAAGATGAACTGGAATATCACACTTTAAAAGCACGTGCGGAAACAGGAGCCAGGCGACTGTTATCGCTAAACCTGAAAAAAGGCGATCGCGTGGCGCTGATTGCGGAAACCAGTAGCGGGTTTGTCGAAGCGTTTTTTGCCTGCCAGTATGCCGGATTAGTCGCTGTCCCACTGGCGATTCCGATGGGCGTCGGTCAGCGGGATTCATGGAGCACAAAACTGCAAGGGTTGCTGGCAAGCTGCCAGCCTGCGGCGATTATCACTGGTGATGAGTGGTTGCCGCTGGTCAATGCCGCGACGCAGGGCAAACCCGAGTTACATGTTTTGAGCCACGCCTGGTTTAAAACCTTGCCAGAAGCCGATGTTACGCTCCCGTTGCCAGTGCCAGACGATATCGCCTATCTGCAGTACACCTCCGGCAGCACCCGTTTTCCCCGTGGCGTCATCATCACTCATCGCGAAGTGATGGCCAATCTACGTGCCATCAGCCACGATGGCATTAAATTACGCCCAGGCGATCGCTGTGTCTCCTGGCTACCTTTCTACCATGATATGGGGCTGGTCGGTTTTCTTCTGACACCTGTCGCCACGCAGCTTTCAGTGGATTATTTGCGCACCCAGGATTTTGCCATGCGCCCACTGCAATGGCTTAAATTGATCAGCAAAAATCGCGGCACCGTCTCCGTTGCGCCACCATTTGGCTATGAATTGTGCCAGCGCCGCGTGAATGAAAGAGATCTCGCTGAACTGGATCTCTCCTGCTGGCGCGTCGCCGGTATTGGCGCAGAGCCTATCTCCGCCGAACAACTCCATCAATTTGCTGAATGTTTCCGTCCAGTTAACTTTGACGATAAAACGTTTATGCCGTGCTACGGACTGGCAGAGAACGCGCTGGCTGTCAGCTTTTCCGATGAAGCCTCTGGGGTTGTGGTTAACGACGTGGATCGCGACATCCTCGAATATCAGGGGAAAGCCGTTACGCCGGGTGTTGAGACACGTGCCGTATCAACTTTCGTCAACTGCGGTAAAGCGTTGCCGGAACATAGCATTGAAATCCGTAATGACGCGGGGATACCGGTAGCGGAACGTGTGGTGGGCCATATTTGCATCTCTGGCCCCAGCCTGATGAGTGGCTACTTTGGCGACATGGCTTCACAAAACGAGATTGCCGCGACGGGTTGGTTAGATACTGGCGATCTCGGTTACCTGCTGGACGGTTATCTGTATGTCACCGGGCGCATTAAAGATCTGATTATTATTCGTGGCCGCAATATCTGGCCGCAGGATATTGAATATATTGCGGAACAGGAACCGGAAATTCACTCTGGCGATGCCATTGCTTTTGTTACCGCCCAGGAAAATATTATTTTGCAGATCCAGTGCCGGATCAGCGACGAAAAGCGCCGCACGCAGCTTATCCACACGCTGGCGGCGCGGATACAAAGCGAATTTGGCGTAACTGCGGCTATCGACCTGTTACCGCCCCACAGTATTCCCCGCACCTCTTCCGGCAAGCCCGCCCGCGCAGAAGCGAAAAAACGTTATCAGAAGGCCGTTGCCGCTAATCCTCATGTTCAGGGATCTCTCGTATGAATCAAACTGTCGCGGTGACGGGCGCTACCGGGTTTATCGGGAAATATATTATCGATAACCTGCTCGCCCGCGGCTTTCACGTTCGCGCTTTGACGCGTACTACCCGCGCTCACGTTAGCGATAATCTCATCTGGGTGCGCGGTTCGCTGGAAGATACGCATTCGCTTAGCGAACTGGTTGCCAGCGCCAGCGCGGTGGTCCATTGCGCCGGGCAAGTGCGCGGACACAAAGAAGATATCTTTACCCGTTGTAACGTCGACGGCAGCCTGCGCCTGATGCAGGCGGCAAAAGAGAGCGGCTGCTGCCAACGTTTCCTGTTTATCTCTTCACTGGCGGCGCGTCATCCCGAACTCTCCTGGTATGCAAAATCTAAATTCGTAGCCGAACAACGACTGGCAGCAATGGCTGGCGAAATCACGCTGGGCGTTTTTCGTCCAACTGCAGTGTATGGCCCCGGCGATAAAGAGCTAAAACCGCTGTTTGACTGGATGCTGCGCGGACTTCTGCCACGTACTGGCGCACCAGATACGCAGCTCTCTTTTCTGCACGTCACCGATTTCGCCCAGGCTGTGGGTCAGTGGTTAAGCGCCGATTCCGTACAGACGCAAACGTATGAATTATGCGATGGCATCGCCGGAGGTTATGACTGGCGACGTGTCCAACAGCTTGCCGCTGTAGCCCGTTGTGGTTCTGTGCGGATGGTCGGTATTCCTCTGCCGTTACTCACCTGCCTTGCGGATATCAGTACCGCGTTGAGTCGCCTCGCAGGTAAAGAACCCATGCTGACCCGCTCGAAAATCCGTGAATTAACCCATGCCGACTGGTCGGCAAGTAATAAATGTATTTCTGAAGATATTAATTGGTTTCCCGGGGTTAGCCTGGAACACGCATTACGCAACGGGCTATTTTGATTGTCTTGTTTAAAGGTGTGTTAACGTTTCTATGGTAAATCGTGAAATAGTAATGGATTACATCCTTTCCTGTTTACAGGAGTTGGTCGAAAACGGTGTGGAAATTAAGCCCGACAGCGATCTCGTCAACGATCTCGGCCTGGAGTCGATCAAAGTGATGGATCTCTTAATGATGCTGGAAGACAGATTCGATATTTCCATTCCTATTAATATTCTGCTGGATGTCAAAACCCCTGCGCAATTAATGGAAACTCTACTTCCATGGCTGGAGAATAAATAATGGGGCTTTATGATAAATATGCGCGCCTTGCTGGTGAGCGGCTGCAATTTAGTGATAACGGTTTAACGCCGTTTGGCACCTGTATTGATGAAGTGTATTCCGCCACCGAAGGCCGTATCGGCAATAAAAAAGTGATTCTGGCCGGGACCAATAATTATCTCGGATTAACCTTCAATCATGATGCCATTGCGGAAGGTCAGGCGGCGTTAGCGACCCAAGGCACCGGCACCACCGGTTCTCGTATGGCTAATGGCAGTTATGCGCCGCATCTGGCATTAGAGAAAGAAATTGCAGAGTTCTTCAATCGCCCTACCGCTATCGTTTTTTCAACCGGTTATACCGCGAATTTAGGTGTCATCAGCGCACTTGCCGACCATAACGCCGTGGTGTTACTCGATGCCGACAGCCACGCCAGTATTTATGACGCCTGTTCTCTCGGCGGTGCGGAAATTATTCGTTTCCGCCATAACGACGCCAACGATCTGGAGCGTCGCATGGTTCGCCTCGGTGAACGGGCAAAAGAGGCGATTATCATCGTTGAGGGCATCTACAGTATGCTCGGTGATGTGGCACCGCTGGCAGAAATCGTTGATATCAAACGTCGCCTCGGTGGTTATTTGATTGTCGATGAAGCGCATTCGTTTGGCGTATTAGGCGCAACGGGCCGCGGACTGGTTGAAGCCGTTGGCGTTGAAGACGATGTGGATATTATCGTCGGCACCTTCAGTAAAAGCCTGGCCTCCATTGGCGGTTTTGCCGTGGGTTCGGAAGCGATGGAAGTGCTGCGCTACGGCAGCCGCCCGTATATTTTTACCGCCTCTCCTTCCCCTTCCTGCATTGCGACCGTGCGCTCGTCGTTAAAAACCATTGCCACACAACCAGAGCTGCGGCAAAAGCTGATGGATAACGCCAACCATCTGTATGACGGGCTACAAAAGTTGGGTTATGAGTTAAGCTCGCATATCAGCCCGGTAGTGCCGGTGATAATCGGTTCGAAAGAGGAAGGGTTACGTATCTGGCGCGAGCTTATCTCGCTGGGCGTTTATGTGAATCTTATCCTGCCGCCTGCCGCACCTGCGGGTATTACGCTGCTGCGCTGTAGCGTTAACGCCGCTCACAGCCGCGAGCAAATCGATACCATCATTCAGGCATTTGCTACCCTGAAGTCGTAATATTGGCCCGCCGTGGTGTTACGCCACGGCTGGATTAATGTTGCCTGTCATACCAATACACCAGAATCAACGCCACCAACACAAACGCTACCGGTAAACCGAGCGCGGTAACGGGCGCGCTCAACGCAAATAGCAATCCCAGATTGACCATGATTTGATAGCTGATCCAGGTAAGCAAGCCAACGATGACGCCTACAGCAAGACGGCTGCCCATCCCCGGCGAGCGCGGAGTGCTAAAGGTAAAGGGTACAGCCAGTAAAATCATCGCCAGAGTTAAGATGGGTTGCCCCAGCTTTTCCCACAGTGCAAGGCGGTATTCGCTGCCCGGTTGTCCGGTTTCCTGCAAATAATGGATGTAATGGTTGAGCTGACGGACAGAAAAAGTATTCCCCGGCATCGATAACTCTTCGAGATTCATACTGGTGAATGCCGATTGCCAGGCAAGATTGGCTAATGCTTCCTGCGTTTCTTTACCGTTAAGCCATTTTTTGTGATTCACGCCGTGCAGGATCCACGTTTTGTCGTTTTCAATGGTGGCACTGCGTGCATAAATGTAGGATTCGAGCGAGAGATCGTCGCGGTAATGAAATATCTCCACGCCCACAGGCTGACCCAGTTCGTTCAGCGATTTCACCGTCACAAATTCATTGCCGCGCCTGGCCCACAGCATATTGCCGGTAATATCATCCTCATCTCCCAACGCTACCGCGGTAGATTTGATTTGCAGTGCCTGTTGCTGCAATGGCGACGCAACCCACTCATCAATCGCGCCTAACGAAACAGTCCACAGTATTCCGGCGACCAGCGCCACCAGTGCAATACGGAAAATAGAAAAACCCGTGCTACGAATGGCGGTAAGTTCGCTGTTTTTCGATAGTTGCCCCAGGCCAACAATCCCACCCAATAACGCGATAAATGGTGCAAGCTCGACCAGTGTGCGCGGTAAGGTCATCAGTACCACCAGCACCGCCTGAGTCCAGCGATAACCACCAGGGCTGACATCATCCAGTTCGTTAATCAGGTTGAAGGTGGTAAAAAGCGGCAACAGTAGCCCGGCCGCGGCAGCAAAACCGAGGAAGATATGGCGGATTAAATAGCGACTGAAAACATTCATCGGGAAAATTTCTGCAGCAAAGAGAAGTCGCGAGCAACCAGCATCAACAGACCTATTAGCATGAGTCCGGGCACTAACCACAAACCAGGAATGAGGGGAATCGCGCCGTTAGCCACCAGGGTGCGGCAGACGTCGCCGCCATAAAAAATGGCAATAAACAGTAATGTCAGTGGCAGTAACGTAGAAAATCGCCCCTGCCGCGGTTTTACCCGGCTTAAAGAAATAGCCAGCAGTGCCATCAACAACGCCGTCAGGCCACGGCTTTGTCGCCATTGCAGCTCAGCATGATCGGCAGGAAAGACAGAGTGTGCCAGTTCCGTGACCGATTTCGCTTTGCGTTTGACGTTAGGGCTTTGATCCAGCGGATTCAGATGTAATTGCAGATTACGGTAAAGCTGTTCGTTGTCGTCACGGCCCTGATGATCGAGAAGATAGGCAGTTCCGTTATGCAACATAACGGTAGGTTTCTCGGGTGATGGGTCGACCACATCGACCGAACGGGCGCGGAAAATACGTGTTCGATTGGCGGTAGAAGTATAAATCAGCGCATCGGTCAGGCGGTTATTATCTTGATCAACCGTCTGAGAGAGGATCATTCGTCCGTTATCGTTAGTGTTAAATTTCTTTGCCCGCAACTGGCGAACATCCAGCTCCGACTGCGACTGTTGCTCCAGTTGATAAATCTGCGCATAAGCCCACGGCCTGCCATACATCGACAACAGAGTGACAAAAATACTTAGCGGTATCGCCAGGTAAAGAACGGCTTTGTACAAACGCGCCGGACTGCCTCCCGCCGCAGAGATAGCGGTAATTTCTGAATCGGTATACATCTGCCCAAGCGTCACGCCAACCGACACATACAGGCCAACCGGTAATAACATCTCCAGTGCAATCAGCACCTTGTAGAAAACGATATCCAGTACAACATCAAGCGCTAAGGTTCCATTTGCCGCTTCGGTCAGATAACGCTGTGCGGAGTAGCTGGCAAAAATAAAGATCAGAAAACCGATGATAATCAGCACCAGACGGCGCGTACCACGCATGATGTAGTGCTCAACCAACTTCATCTCACTAACGCCCTCAATCCTTTGAATTTTTTATTCATTGATCAGCTTATGTGCCAACGCAATAACATGATCTACTTCTTCCGGCACCAGGCTACCGTCCTTTGCCCACTGGATTTGCCCGTATTTATTCAGCACCAGAATGGTTGAACTCTGCTCCGGCAGTTGCCAGGCAAGACGTCCCAGACCATTGGCGTCAATAACAAATTGCGCCCACGGATAGCGGCGTTTATTTTTTTCAATTTTACCTGCCACGAAATAACCGGTGCCAAAGATGGCATCATCGGTGTTCACTATGGTGGTGGGCTGAAAACGATCCTGAGGGAAATTTGCTATTTCTACTGCTTTGATTAGCAATGAGTTCTTTTTCTTTGCCGACTTTCGCCCGGCAATATACTGGATAATACGAACTTTTCCCGCCAGTTGCGTGCTATTCCACTTTTGGTAGTGAATCTCTTCGTTATTAAGCAGCAACTCACCGCCTTCCTGGATATAAACAGGGGGAACCGGTTTTCCTGTGACGAAATTGTGTGCCTGCGCACCAGGTAATAAGAGCATGATAATCAGTGCGACAATCAAACGAGATAACATCATTACCCCGGTTATAGCGGAAAACGCGAAATCAGCAGTTCTAAACGCTGGCGAATATCGCTATCGAGTGCCACTGGTGCATCATACGACTGGCGATTTTCCATATCGTCCGCCACCATGTCGTCGTGCTTATCTCCCATCAGGCCATTAATGGCTGCGAGAAAGCGGGAAATCTGCAACGCCTCTTTATTTTCAGGATCAAGCGATCTTAACGTGTCGTAATAAGAAACCTGCTGGCTGATGATTTTTCGCACATCATGAAATTCCCTGCCTGTAAGCTGTGGTTTGGCAACAATCTCCTTCAGAATGTGCATTTGCTTCTGGCGATAAGCGATAAAGCCGTTCACGCTTTCTAACTGGCTATAGCGTAATAAATAACTCACCAGCCACCATACAAGAGGGCTTAAATAAATACGTAACAAGTTTCCGTAATACGACACGATATTTTTCTTACCGTTACGAAAACCGTCCTGAAAACGCCCAAGAAAAACTGTCGTTTTGCCGAATAAGAATCCCGCCCGGTGTTTTTTTAAATACAACCGTTGGGCAAAACGTAAATGCTTGTAGCGCGCCCGCATGTATTTAAACTGTTTGCGCTCGTCAGACGTAAGCTCCTCACCTTTGGACTGTTTGCGGATTAAATGCAGTAACTCCTGACGATTAACACCATTCAGCCAGAATTGCAGACATAACGCAAAGCAATTGTCGATGGTAAACTGACCCACTCATCAATAACATCATCTTCCTCAACCGCAATAAATAAACGCTCGCTCGCCTCAAGCGGAAAATATTTTCTCATCATCAGGATTTCTCTCCGGCTGCGTTATAACGCAATGAATGGCGCTGAAAAAACGCCTTTAAGGTCGGAATTAATGAGAGCGCCACATCCAGACATTGACCGCCGAAATAGGCAAACGCCGCCCCCAGCACGCCAAACAGATGGCAGAACATGAACAGCAACACGATGTAGCCGATTGAAGCGATGGTTTGCGCCACGAGAAAAGCGCGTTGTTTCCCCGCCATCAGCAGCAATGATTCCTGCGGGAAACCCAGCATCGAAATAACAATCGCGCCCAACATGACCTGAATCAGGTCATATGCTTCGAGATATTTAACGCCAAATACCAGCGAAATAAGTGGTTTACCAACGATCAACACCGCAAGCGCAACCAGAATGCCGATCCCGCCCGCCAGCAAGCCGGACTTCACGCCTAACAACCACGGTCTGGTGGTTCGAGGATCTAAACGCATCACTTCAGGGTAAAAGCTCTTACCCAGCAAACTGGCGGGCGTTCCGGCAGCGTCAAAGAATGTCATAGCGATTTTAAATAATCCGGCGGCCGCTGGCCCTAACACGATCCCCACCAGCACCGTGCTGCACGAGTTACGCGCCGACCAGATGGAGTGAGCAATGTTGGTTGACCAGACAAAACTCCACGCGCCTTTAATGTGTCTGGCAGACTCAAACAGATTTAATTTGAAGGCGTTATGGATATTTCTACGACGCAGTTCACGCGCAGCAAACCACCAGTACATCGTGCCACCAACCAGATTCGAGGCGTACCAGGCGATCACGAAGCCCGCAAAACCAAAGTCAAAATACCAGGCAATGACGCTTCCCGCCGCACGCAGAAAAGGTTTCGTCGCCTGCTGCACCGCGATTAAGTCGAAGCGATCCACTGCGCGCAAAATGCCGGTCGGCGTGGAGGAAGCCATTGAGGGGATAAGCGTGCAATAGAGCGCCGCCAGCCAAAAACTTTGCTCATCCAGACCTAACGAGTGAGAAAGAAATGGCAGCAAGGCAATGCCGCCGACAATCGCCACCGCACCACTGACGATATCCAGCGAAAAGGAAAAAGAGACAACATTGCGAAATTGTTGGGGATTATTATTGGTTAAGGCTGGCGTGCCATACTGCACTACCAACTGCCATGTCTGAAACTTAATAAAATCACTGATCGACTTGGCATACGATTGCACAATCACCAGTACGCCAAACATGGCTGGCGTCATCCCTTTCCCTGCGCATGAAAGCGCCAGTAAACCCAGCAAAGCGCTCACGACATTGCTGGAGCCTAACCAGGCGCTATTGCGAATAATGGTGCGAAATGCGCCATCTGCAAACCAATGTTTGATGTTAAAACCCGCCAATTCAGCCAGACCTTATCGTTGAAAATGAAAAACAGCCCGCCAGCCTTAAGTTAAACGTCGGCGGTCAGAAACGATGGCAACCAGAGAAACCGCTTTCTGTGCCTGTTCCAGCACTTCGCTGTAGGGCGCTCTGGAATCAATCTCAAGAATTTTTGTGCCGTTATAGCCAATCTTCGACATGACACCGATTTTGTCCTGCAACTCGGCATAGTCATGGTCAGGCTTGCGGGAGATAGCAGTATCAATATCAATACCCAGACGAATGATTAATTCCGGGCGGTATTGCGCCATTTGTTGGTATAACTGCCGCTCACGCTGCGCCAGGAACATGTTGATTTTCCCGGCCGCACGTTCGACGCCAATCCCAGGACCGTCATAATAGAAACCGGAAATTTCAGCCTGCGGAAAGCGATCGCTGACCACCAGAACACCACTTTGCGCCAGTCGCTGAACTTTGCGCAGATTTGCCATTCTTCGCAGCGAAAAGCCGTACATAATCGCCGCCGCCCAAAGCGCCGGAGATTGGGTTTTCATACTTTGGGTTTTGGAGGATTTTGCCGCCAGTCTCCGCTCCAGCCAGACACCAACAAACGGTAAGCGTTTAATTTTGTCGCCGTCTTCGCCCGATAGCAGCCCCAGATAGCGGCGCTCGGTTTGCCAGTGCTGTTGCAGTGATTTCACCAGATCGGTGGTCAGCGTGGATTTCCCCGTGCCATCACACCCGACCACCGCAATCAGCCCTGGAATGTAGTTGGGCTGCGGCGCAGTTGTGCTATTAGCAGTTTGCGTGTGTAGTGCATCCATTCGTTAAATTATCCCTTATCCATTTTGGTGATCAGGAAAGCGCGGCGTGAATTGAGCGTAGTGACACTTGCAGGACTTCATCGGCGGGTTGCCGCCCATCCAGTTCAAGGATCTTTGCGCCATTGAACGTCAGTTGTGGCGTGACGGCGATTTTTTCCTGTAACGCCGCCAGTTGATGGTCGGGCTTACGCGAAAACGCCGTCTGTTCATCAATAGCAAGACGAATCAATAACACAGGTAAATAAGACGCCATCCACTGGTATAGTTTCAGTTCGCGCTGCCTTAACATTTTTATCCAGCCGTTACCGCCAGTAGTTTTTGCCAGTTGCGGGCCATCAAAGCGAAAACCCGGCACTTCAACCTGCGGGTAGCGATCTGTAATGAGCAGATAGCCTTGCTGGCTTTTGCGCAACATTTTGCGAAACTTGTACGCCCGCCAGCAAGAAAGCAAATAAATAACCAGCGCGGTAATATTACCGGGCGGCGTTGAAGGCTTTTCATGCACATGTGCCGCTTTGCCTCGCAAATAACGGCCAAAAGGTGCACCAATAATGGGGAGCTGTGAAATCCACTCACCAATTCGCCCGGACGATTGCCCGAGATAAATGTGTTCTGTTGGCATTTTTGCTGCCAGTTCATTCACCAGGCTTGCCGTGAGGGTCGATTTACCCGAACCATCACATCCCACAATGGCAATAACGCGCACTGGCGTGGAATTAATTATTGACATATTACGTTGATTCACGAAAAACCCGGCAGCAAATAATGTATTGAATATTACGTGGCCCGTGCTCAGAATATCCGTTCAACCTTATTGTGACAATGGTTAATTGTGGTATTACCCTGAATTACGCTTTCATAAAAACATATTAACCAAATAAATATTTTGGGTGGGTATTTAAATTTAAGGATATATTCATGCAATCAATAACCCCTCCGTTAATTGCCGTTATCGGCAGTGATGGTTCAGGCAAGTCAACGGTGTGTGAACATCTCATTACCGTTGTCGAAAAATATGGTGCCGCAGAAAGAGTTCATCTCGGGAAACAAGCAGGGAATGTGGGGCGAGCAGTAGTCAAATTGCCCTTAATGGGGAAATCACTTAATAAATCTATTGAACGCAATAAAGTGAAAACGGCGAAAAAATTACCGGGTCCCGTTCCGGCGCTGGTAATTACAGCATTTGTCGCCCGTCGCTTACTACGCTTTCGCCATATGCTTGCCTGTCGTCGTCGCGGGTTAATTGTTTTAACCGACCGTTATCCGCAAGACCAAATTCCTGGCGCTTACGATGGTACGGTATTCCCGCCTAACGTTGAAGGCGGTCGTTTTGTCTCATGGCTGGCAAGTCAGGAACGTAAGGCGTTTCACTGGATGGCGAGCCATAAGCCTGATCTGGTCATCAAACTCAATGTCGATCTGGACGTTGCCTGCGCGCGTAAACCCGACCACAAAAGGGAATCGCTGGAAAGGAAGATAGCCATAACGCCGCAGTTAACCTTTGGCGGTGCACAACTGGTTGATATCGATGCCAATCAGCCGCTGGAGCAGGTGCTGATTGATGCGGAAAAAGCGATTAGGGATTTTATGACGGCACGAGGTTATCACTAGTCAGAAGTGATAATGCCCGATCGCAGGGAGCGGGCATTATCAGGAAGGTTAAATAAGCTGCAATGCTATCCAGTACAGACTACCAGACAGAAAAATTGCCGCCGGTAAGGTAAACACCCAGGCCATCAGGATACTGGTTACCGTTTTACGCTGTAACCCACCGCCATCCACTACCATCGTCCCCGCCACCGCAGAAGAGAGTACGTGCGTTGTGGAAACAGGCATACCGATGTAACTGGCAAGACCGATAGACACTGCCGCCGTCATTTGCGCCGCCATGCCTTGCGCATACGTCATGCCACGCTTACCAATTTTCTCACCGATGGTCATCGCCACACGACGCCAGCCAATCATGGTGCCGATACCGAGCGCCAGTGCTACCGCCATGATAATCCACACCGGAGCGTACTCAATGGTGCTTAACATATCGCTGCGCAGTTTTTTCAGTAGGTTCTGGTCTTCTTTGCTAACGCCTGGCAGTTTCGCCAGTTTCGCGGAAGTATCAGAGATGCAAAGCATAATGCGCCGCAACTGACTGCGTTGACTTACGTTTAACGGCTCGTAGCTTTCCATATTGCCCGGCAGCATCGTTTTGACACGAGCAATCGCATCAAAAGTATTTGCTGGATGACAGTGGAACTCCGTCGCTTGCGTGCCTTCAGTTGATGCCGCAGGCAACGGGGGTTCCATCGCAATCAATTTCTGCGGCAGTTCCGGATGCTGTTGCAGATAGTGTTCGAAGTTGGTCACTGCATCGCGAGTACGGGTAATTTCATAGCCGGAAGCATTCATATTGACGACAAACCCGGCGGGCGCAATTCCCACCAGAACCAGCATCACCAGGCCGATCCCTTTCTGTCCGTCGTTCGCGCCGTGCGAAAACGCTACGCCCGCAGCGGAAACAATCAGTGCAATGCGCGTCCAGAATGGCGGCTTACGTTTACCTTTTTTCTTTTTGCGATCTTCAGGAATGCGGTGAATACGGTCACGCTTTTTCGTTCCGCTCCAGAAACGGCGCAGCAGGAAAATCAGCCCTCCCGCAATGACAAGACCGACGATAGGGGAGACAATCAGCGAGGAGAAAATCTTGGTCACTTCACGCAGGTTTAACGCATCCATCACCGATGAGCCGGTTAACAGCGCGTTGGTTAAACCAATGCCGATAATAGCGCCAATCAAGGTGTGCGAACTGGAGGCCGGTAAACCAAAGAACCATGTTCCCAGATTCCAGATAATCGCCGCCAGCAGCATGGAAAAGACCATCGCCAGACCATGAGTTGACCCCATATTCAGCAACAAATCGGTTGGCAACATATGGACGATGGCATAGGCGACGCTAAGTCCGCCAAGCAATACACCAAAAAAGTTAAAAAATGCTGCCATCACCACAGCAAGTTGTGGCTGCATGGCACGGGTATAAATAACGGTTGCGACCGCATTCGCTGTGTCATGAAAACCATTAATTGCTTCATAGAACAACACAAACGCCAGAGCAAGTAATAACAAAAGCCCCGTATATACATCAAGGCCAACAAATAAATTTAGCATATATTAGATTACGCCATTTTGAATTTACGAACGAACGCATTATCAGTGACTTTAATGGCATGGGCAAAGTGAAATATCGCTTTTTAGTGATAAAAACAATGTTATTTCTTTAGGATCAGGGAATAAGTCACCATTCAGAAATCACGGAAAGAATTCATGACAAAGAATTTCAACCCCTAATATATTTATATTATGAATTTATTAATCTAAATAAATCCACCCGATAAATGTTTTGATTATTACACAAACAATTTTCCGCACTGGTTATTTCCATAATCAGTGCGGTTTATGGCAAAGTTTATTACTCTTTCACCACAATTAACGGTTCAATATCACTCTCTTTCTTGATGACCAGTGATTCATCTCCGCGCAAGCAAGTCCCACCGTAGTTACCGCCAACAGTAAAGGTACATACCTGAATGTATTTACCGTCCACTTTTGGCAGACACCACAACTGCTGGTAAATGTTTTTCTGCTCGGCAAATTTACCGCTGGTTTTGTCCAACACCTCTTCATGATGGCTGACGAGGTCGATATTGCTGCCACAGCGACCGGCAATCGGCTTCACGGCGTAACCGGTTTTCACCAGCTCATCATTAACGGTGAAATCGGTATCCAGCAGGTAGCGATGGTGCGGGAACAACGACCAGAGGATCGGCAGAATCGCTTTGTTGCCAGGGATCACCGTCCACAGCGGCTCAAAGACCAGTACTTCCGGACGCAGCAGAACGTCTATCAGGCGCACTTCATTTTGCGGATGGCCGGTACGGATCGGCACCGCAGCAAACTCACGGTCGCTGACTTCGCGAATCTGATCAAACGCGGTTTCCCATGCCCAGGTTTTCCACACGCAGTTAACCAGTCGCCCTTCCCCATCAATCAGTTGCCCGGCAGCATCCCAGCGCAGCTCGTCTAACCCGCGCAAGATACGCGTTTCAAAGCCCGCCTGTTGCAGCGCCTGCTCCATAAACTGCGCGTGATAGTTCTCCTCGATATCTTTGTCCTGCATGATATGGACAAACGGACGTGCACGACTGTGTTTCCAGGCTCCAGCCAGTTCGTTAATTAGCCCTTCAGCCGGATTGAAGCCGTTGCCTTTATAGCCTTGCTCCGCCCAACGTTCGAGGATCAAGCCCGCTTCAGTATGACAGGAGGCAGAATCGGCGTTGTATTCATAGACTTTCAGGCCGCGCTCATCCATGCAGAAATCCATACGACCGGTGATCATATGGTGACGGCGACGCTGCCAGGAGAGACGCAAACGCGGCCAGAGGATTTTCGGAATGTCGAACAGCGCCAGCAGATTGTCATCTTTCAGCACCTTGTCGGTGGCGTGGAGATACATCAGGTGCAGCTCGTTGGTGGCTTTAATCAGCTCCTGCTCGGCACTCTCGGTAATGGTGTAATAATGATACGGATCCTGATTGATCACTTGACCGTTCGCCTGCACGTAGGCGTTTTGTAGCGGATCTTTTTCATCCAGCCATTTGCCGTCAAACTGGCCTTTGTTTTCCAGCCGCGCCCCGCTGATTTTCAACAAATCACCTGCAATTTCCGGCTGCGGTAAACTGTGTTCGGTATCTTCTGTCTGGATCATCCAGCCCAGGATGGTGGTGTCATCGAAGGTGTCTTTCAGGGTATAGCAGCCGTTTTCGACCACCATTTCCAGCTCACGCGTCCACTGTTGCCCTTGCGGCAATGGAGAATGAATCACGTTCTGTTCCGCAATACGGACTTTATTGCCGCGTAATTGGGTAATGATGGCGACATGGCCGGTGTCTTTAAATTCACCGCCCTTATCCCAAATAAGAAGCGCTCCTGCGACCGGCGCACGCGGCGAGCCGTTAGGAAATGCCTGCAATGGCAGGATGTTGTCGTTAACCACTTCACGCAGGAAGCGCAATGAGAAAATCTCCCACGCCATGCCCACATCGGTGAAGACCACACCGTAATTCAAAAAGAGAAAACGGCGAGCAAATTCAACACATTGCCATTTGTGGCCCATATATTCATCGTCGATATAGCTACGGAATACGGCGTCATCTTCGTATTCCTGCGGATCGAGAGAACTGTAATCTGAAGAGTAGATTGCTACACCACCGGGGGCGTAGCCCAATAATGTCCCGAACGGGGCATCCTGGCTGGTCGTTCCTTTGCTCATCACTTTACCTTTAACAATACAACCTAAGCAGTTGGCGTAATTGTTGTGCTCTGATTACCTGCTCAGCGACATTAACCGGACAGAGGTCTGACTTATCATACACCTCAACGCAGCGGCTGGTGCAAAGGGTTAAAAAATTCACAATCTGTACAGCAAGCGAGCTGCTACACTGCTTCAACACTACCACTCAGAAGGCAATTCAGTATGACAGACAATACTTATCAGCCCGCGAAAGTCTGGACGTGGGATAAATCTGCTGGCGGCGCGTTCGCCAATATCAATCGCCCGGTTTCTGGTCCGACGCATGAAAAAACGCTGCCTGTTGGCAAGCACCCGTTGCAACTTTATTCGCTGGGTACGCCAAACGGTCAGAAAGTAACGATTATGCTCGAAGAGCTGCTGGCGCTGGGCGTCACCGGCGCAGAGTACGATGCCTGGCTGATTCGCATTGGCGATGGCGATCAATTCTCCAGCGGTTTTGTCGAAGTGAACCCGAACTCAAAAATCCCGGCACTGCGCGATCATACGCATAATCCGCCGATCCGCGTGTTTGAGTCAGGTTCGATTCTGCTTTATCTGGCGGAGAAATTTGGCTACTTCCTGCCGCAGGATCTGGCGAAGCGCACTGAAACGTTGAACTGGCTGTTCTGGTTACAGGGTGCTGCGCCGTTCCTCGGTGGTGGTTTTGGTCACTTTTACCATTACGCGCCGGTGAAAATTGAGTACGCCATTAACCGCTTTACTATGGAAGCCAAGCGTCTGCTCGACGTGCTGGATAAGCAACTGGCGCAGCATAAGTTTGTGGCGGGCGATGAGTACACCATTGCTGATATGGCAATCTGGCCGTGGTTTGGCAACGTGGTGTTAGGCGGCGTGTATGATGCCGCAGAGTTTCTTGATGCGGGTAGTTATAAACACGTGCAACGCTGGGCGAAAGAAGTGGGTGAACGTCCGGCGGTGAAGCGTGGGCGTATTGTTAACCGCACCAACGGACCGCTGAATGAGCAGTTGCATGAGCGCCATGACGCCAGTGATTTCGAGACAAATACAGAAGATAAGCGTCAGGGGTAATGGTTAGCGTTCGTCGCAGCAAGCCCTCCAGACCGATATAGGCCGGATAAGGCGTTCACGCCGCATCCAGCAATCAGGCAATCAGGCACAATGCCTGATGCGACGCTCGCGCGTCTTATCAGGCCTACGAAAGCATCCGACTTTAATTATCACGCGCTGGTAATGTCGTAATCCATATTGCGCAGCGCGTCTAATGTGGCTTTGGCTTCATCTTCATCGATGATGCTCATGGCAAACCCGACGTGCACCAGCACCCACTGGCCCAGCAAATCAGCCGGATTGCCTTCGCAAATCAGGGCGATATTCACGTCGCGCTTGATGCCACAAACTTCAACCTGCGCAAGTTGGTGAATATCTTCACCGACGGCCAGCACCTGGCCAGGAACGCCAATACACATTGTTAACTCCGGTTATTCAACTTCAATACTTTTGACGATCAGCGAATCGCCGGTATCGACACGCAACCGCTCGCCATGACAGAGCGGACACTGCGCATCGTGCTGATGAATCTCCACTACCTGGCTGCAATCCCAGCACCAGGCCTGGGCGGGTTTATAGACGATATGTAAATCGCACCCTTGCGCCACCGTTCCCTGGCAGACAATTTCAAAACTAAAACGAACCGCGCTCTCCTCAACGCAGGAGAGCGCGCCAATTTCCAGCCACACGGCGGTGACGCGCTTAACATCGTGCTGCTCCGTCTGCCGTTGGATAATTTCAACGGCGCTCTGGCAAAGCGACAACTCATGCATTTTCATCACTCCTGCGGCCAAACAGCAGGGCGCGACGCCCTGCGTGTGGCACATCCGGATTCGTGACTGGCAGCGAAAGGATCATTCGCGCGCAGTCATCCGTCAGGCGTTTGCCCTCTTCAATCGACATGCTGTGCGAAAGCGGCGACATCAGCGAGCAAGAGAGGTATTGCGAAACACCGTCCAGTTCGCCAACGGTAAAGGTCATAGTGCCATAAGGCAGTTGCAGACCGATCTTCTCACTCACTTTGCGCAGCGGCCAGAGTTGATCCGGACCGGGGAAGATCACTGCACTCAGCATCCACGGGGTGATCACACACCCCGTCCACTGACCTTCGAACAGCGTAAAATCGGAAACATACACCGGCATGGAAGGATGCAGAAACGAGAGGTCGTGCATCGAACGCCGGGCAATTTCTTCAAACGCTACCTGTACTTGCGCCTTTGGGGAGGTCTGGAAACCAGCAATCTCCTCAGTCATGTGCTGCCTCCCGCGGGATGGCTTCCACGCCTGATTCGCGCAGCGCAGCCAGAACCTGCTCAAGCGCAGGTTCAATCATTGCTTCGACCGTCGGCGTTAAACCGATGTGCGGCTCCAGCGATTCCGGGATCACGCCGACCAGAGTCAGCTTTTTCGGAAACTCGCCGGTGAAGCGCAGGGCCGACAATACGTCGGCCAGGCCAAGCTGATGCGGAGAGATTTTGTTGGTAAACAACGCCGGAACTTCTTCGTCCCGCAGGATCATCATCGTTCCCGGCGCGTTCTTTTTCGACACAATGGCATCGGCAATGATCAGATGATCGCGATTTGCCATGTCGCCAAGCAGTTCCATTCCCGCCGTGCCGCCATCGAGGATCTCAACATAATCCGGCAGAATGTATCGTTGCTCTAACGCTTCAACAATCCGCACGCCGATGGCTTCATCGGTCAGCAAAATATTGCCGACCCCTAAGACTAAAATACGCATTACAGAACCTTCACTGAAACCACTTCGTTGCCGTCGGCATCCACTACGTGAACCGCACAGGCCATGCACGGGTCGAAGGAGTGAATGGTACGCACCACTTCCAGCGGTTTATTCGGATCGGCAATCGGTGTACCCACCAGCGACTGTTCATACGGACCGACGTCATCATTGAAGTTACGCGGGCCAGAGTTCCAGGTGGATGGAACGACCGCCTGGTAGTTGCTGATGATACCGTCTTTAATCACCATCCAATGGGAGAGCATACCGCGCGGCGCTTCAAGGAAGCCAACGCCTTTGAACTCGCCCGTTGCCGGAATGTTCGGCTTCACGAACGTGGTGTGGTCGCCTTTGCCGATATTAGTGATCAGTGCACTGTATTGATTTTGCAGGATATCCTGCAATTCGCAGCAGTGAACGGTACGACCAATAATACGCCCCAGCGTGGAGTGCAGTTGCGCCACTTCCAGCGTGTTGCCCGTCAGTTTCTGATAAATCGCAACGATTTCATTCAGTTTGTTCTGGGTAGACTCGCGTCCTGCCGCCAGTTTCACCAGCATGTTTGCCAGCGGACCCACTTCTACCGTTTTGCCGTAGAAAGTCGGTGATTTCACCCAGGAGTATTTACCGTCGTCAGACCAACCGTCGTAAGCCGGAATGGTTGTGCCTTCCCACGGTGCCTGCGGTGCTTCGTCTTTATACCAGGAGTGTTTCGCGCTTTCCTGAATCCCTTTGATCAGGTATTCATCGGAATGGGAAGTAATCGGACGATACGAGGACAAATCCGCGTTTTCGATATATCCGCCAGGGAACAGGAAGCTACCGTTTTTGCTGTCGGTCGGGAATTCCGGCACACTCAGGTAGTTCACCGCACCTTTACCGCGCTCCAGCCATTCCGGATAAAACGCCGCGATAACGGCAGTATCAACCTTATAAACCTGCTCAACAAAGTCGCTCAGCTTGTCGATGAAGGACTTGATGTACATCAGGCGCTCAAGGTTCAGTACGCCCAGACCGTCGAGGTTGATCGGGTTAGCGACCCCACCTACCGCCAGGTTCTGAATGTGCGGCGTTTTACCGCCCAGCAGCGCCACCACTCGGTTTGCGTCACGCTGGCACTCCAGCGCCTGTAAGTAGTGCGCTACCGCAATCAGGTTCACTTCCGGCGGCAGTTTCATCGCCGGGTGCCCCCAGTAGCCATTGGCGAAAATACCCAACTGACCGCTGGCAACCAGATCTTTGATCTTGTTCTGAACTTTGGTGAACTCTTCCGGGCTGTTCAGGTGCCAGGTCGAAACACCTTTCAACATTTCAGAAGCTTTGGTCGGATCAGCTTGCAGTGCAGAAGTGATGTCCACCCAGTCCAGCGCAGAGAGCTGATAGAAATGGACGATATGGTCATGCGTGGTATGCGCAGCCAGAATAATGTTACGGATGTATTGCGCGTTAACCGGAACGTCAATGTTCAGCGCACTCTCTGCCGCACGAACAGAAGAGAGCGCGTGAGTGGTGGTACATACGCCACAGATACGTTGCACAATCATCCAGGCATCGCGCGGATCGCGGTTTTTCACGATCTCTTCCATGCCGCGCCACATGGTTCCGGAAGCCCATGCTTTCGAAACGACGCCATTTTCGATTTCGCAATCGATGCGTAAATGCCCTTCAATACGGGTTACCGGATCAATAGTAATTCTCTGGCTCATGCTTTGCTCGCCTCATGACGATTATGATCGTTTTGTTTTAAAGGAGGAAGTATCGGCAGTAGACGAATGAGTACGATGTAAGCGCAAATCTCAATAGCCACAAAACCAATAGAAATCAACAGTTCTTCCCACGTCGGGAAGTAGGCGTAACCGCCGCCCGGGTTGAATGCCACCAGCGAATAGGTCAGACGCCAGGTTGCACAACCTAACAGTGCGCTCAGTGCCGACAGGAACAGCATACGTGAATCATTACGCAGCTTCGCCACACGCAGAACGACCAGCGGGAAGAGCATCAGCAGGACTTCAATCCAGAACATGACGGAGTAGAAGTCACCGGCAAACGCTAACGACAGCTTGTCGCGATAGATTAACTCGCCAAAGCGCAGCACGATGAAAATCGCCAGCAGCACGCTGATGGTGTTGGTCAACTTGACGAACAGGCTCTTCTCATCCGGCCCGTTGCCACGCAGACCCGCCTGCACCAACGAACCTTCAAAGATGACTATCGAGAAGCCCATTATGAACGCCGTCAGCAGCGAGAACAGCGGCAACATTTCATAGCTCTGCCACAGCGGATGCACTTTGTAGCCCGCCGAGATCATCAGTGATCCCATGGAAGACTGGTGCATAGTCGGCAGCAGCGCGCCAAGCGCGATGATAAAGAACATCACCTTATTCAAACGCTTGAGCGATACCTTCCAGCCCAGACGTTCAAACAATGCAGGAGCAAACTCCAGAGCCATCACACCGATGTAGATGGTCATACAAACCGCCGTCTCGAACAGTACCGAGTTCACGTTGAAGTGACCCGGAATGTAGAAGTACGGCAGGTTCCAGTAACGACCGACGTCGATGGTAATCGACAAGCCACCCAGTGAGTAACCGAACAAACTTGCCAACAGCGCCGGACGCACCAGCGGATGGTATTGTCCACGGTTAAAGACGTATACCGCCCACGCCAGCGCCCAGCCGCCACAGGCAAAACCGGTGCCGATCAACAGGTCAAACGCAATCCACACGCCCCACGGGAAGCCGCCATTCAGGTCGGAGACAGAGCCCAGACCGAACACCAGACGCTTCACAATCAGGAGCATACAAATGACGATTAACGGTCCAAAAATCATGACCGGTTTACTGATGATTTTGCCGCCCAGCGGTTGTGGATCATGACTCATGATCGTCTCCTCCGTCGTGATGGTCGTTTTTGGTGTTGCGACGAACCAGCACGGTTAAGCCCGCCAGCACAGCCAGTGGTAGCATCATGCCTTTATACAGGGTGTGTTGAATATTTTCGGAACGCGCACCGGTAGAAAGATCGTCCAGTTTCGGCAAGTCGAGATTTTCATAAGGAACCCCCGTCAGTACCAGAACCTGAGTACCGCCGCCCTCTTTCTCGCCGTACAGATGCGGATAATATTTCGGCACTGTGTGCAGGTAAGTGTCGCCAGATTTCAACGTCTGACGCGGATAGTGGTATTCGCTGCCAGGCTTCAGCGCCAGGCGTTTTTTCGCCTCAGCCATCAGCTCTTCACGCGTACCAAAAATCACCGCGCCCGCCGGACACACTTCTACGCAGCCAGGTAGACCGCCTTTATCGAGACGCTCCACACCTTTCTGGTTACACAGCTCACACTTATGCAGCGCACCAAACGGGTTGTTGTAGTCGTACTTCGGCACATTGTACGGGCAGGCGACCATGCAGTAACGGCAGCCGGTGCACACGTCTTTGTCGTAATGGACAATGCCGGTTTTCGGATCTTTTTTCAGCGCAGAAACCGGACACACGGAGACACAGTTCGGATCGACGCAGTGCATACACTGTTTCTTAATGTACGCATAGCCATTCTCTTCCTGGTCTTTGTTGACGCCAGTGCCGCTGGTCCACACCTGGATGATGTTATTGGTGTACGGCGACAGTTTGTCGTTGTTCGACCACGTCTGTTCCCCTTGCGGGTTACGTTCCGGGAAGTTGATATCCTGACACTTAGTCACACAAGCCTGGCAGCCTACGCACAAGGTCGAGTCATACAACATTCCCAGCGATCCCGGAATTGGCGGGCGGTTTTCAGCAGCCGCATGGCTGACAGACGGCAATGCGCCCGTCAGCAATGCCCCGCAGGAGGCTGCTTTAATAAAATTACGTCTGTTCACGGTTATTCTCCCCGTGAGTCAGCGTTATCTTTCTTTTGCTGACGACCCAGTTCACGCACCGCCATCACGCTGACACCGGCAACCAGCCCAACCACACCGCCAAGCAAACCGATAGCGCCCGCAGAAACGTTGCCGCCCTCTTTAGCGTTAACGTCCGGTTTCTGTGAACGCGGCGTCTGGTTTTCGACGTTGGCAAGCTGATGGATGCCTTTATGGAAGCCGATACCTTCTTCGTTACAGCCGTAGCACGGGTGACCAATCGCCACCGGCCATACACCGCCAACGTCGCAGAATTGCAGTGTGGAGCAGTTACCGTAAGTTTCCGGCCCTTTACAGCCGAGGTGGTACAGGCACCAGCCTTCGCGATGGCCATCATCACCAAACTCTTTGGCGAAACGACCAGCATCGAAGTGCGGGCGACGTTCGCAATGTTCGTGAATCAGACGCCCATAGGCGAAGGTCGGACGGTTTTTGTTATCCAGCTTCGGCGGTTTACCGTAAGTGATGATGTGCGCAACGGTCGCAAGGAAGTTGTGCGGGTTCGGCGGGCAGCCTGGAATGTTGATAACGGTTTTGCCCGGCAGAACTTCTTGCAGGCTGACCGCACCGGTTGGGTTAACCCCAGCAGCGGCGACACCGCCCCACGCGGAGCAGGAACCGATAGCGATAATTGCGGCAGCACCTTCTGCCGCTTTGCGGATGTGATCCACAATCGGCTCACCGGCGACCATGCAGTAAATACCGTTATCTTTTAATGGGATGGAACCATCCACAACCAACACATACTGCCCTTTGTATTTCTCGAGCGCGTTATGTTTGTTCTCTTCAACCTGATGGCCGAAAGCGGCGGAGAGCACTTCGTGATATTCCAGAGAGATAGTCTCCAGCACGAGGTTTTCTACCGTTGGATGCGTTGCACGAAGCAGAGATTCCGTACAACCAGTACATTCCTGCGCGCCAATCCAGATAACCGGCGGGCGCTGCGGGTTAGTGACCGATTCGGCCATCTCTGCGGCGGCTTTGCTACTCAACCCCATGGTGGCGGCTAATGCTGCACAAAGCTTCATGAAATCACGGCGATTAATGCCGTGAGAATGGATGAGGGTGTTATCTCCAGTCATTTATAGTTATTCCGTTGCGAAGACCTGGCATATATTTTGCCTCAACCGCAAAATCGATAATGCGATCGATGCGCCATTTACCACACATTTATTATGGTTATCATTGTCATGATACTGCGGCGGGGCGCTAAAACGAAGGGGAAGGAGCATTAGTGTAATTAATTAAAGCAAGATAATACGTATGTTTGATCAATTTTCGAGGCGATAACCAGCCATAAAAAAGCGCAAAGTAGAACAGGAATTATTCTCACGAAAGAAATCCATTACCATCTCTTTATCCAGCCCATAACGCCGCGTCAGAATGCCTGCTTCCCAGGCGCTAAGCTGACGATCGCCGGTCTTTTCATACATCCGGTGCGAGTAGCCTAATACAAAACCGCGTTTATAATCGGCGCAGAATTTCGTCACATTAACCGCACTGTCGGCATGTGTTGCTTTTAATCCCGCCATTAAGCCTTTACCAAAATGGTTATTCATAATTTATCTCCAATCGCTATATACAAATCTATATAGCGATATTTTAGGCAAAGTACGACTTTTACGCACGCTATTTTTTCCTGTATGTGAAAGACGTTATCCAGTAAGAGATAAACGCATCAAGAGAGATATTTGTCGAACCATTTCAGCGTTCTTTGCCAGGCAAGATCGGCGGCAGATTTGTCATAACGGGGAGTGGAATCATTATGGAATCCGTGATTAACCCCCGGATAAATATACGCCTCATAGACCTTATTATTCGCTTTCAACGCTGCCTCATAAGCGGGCCAGCCTTCGTTAATTCGCATGTCCAGTTCGGCGTAGTGGAGCAGTAAAGGCGCTTCAATTTTCGCCACATCGGCGGCCAGAGCCTGGCGACCATAAAACGGCACCGCGCAGGCCAGTTCCGGATATGCCACCGCTGCCGCGTTCGATACCCCACCGCCATAGCAAAATCCGGTTATACCTACCTTGCCAGTGGCTTGCGGATAGCGTTGCATAAACTCAATCGCGGCAAAGAAGTCATTCATCAGTTTGGTTGGATCGACCTGCTGTTGCAGCTCGCGGCCTTTGTCATCGTTCCCGGGATAGCCGCCAACGGAACTTAAACCGTCAGGAGCGAGGGCAATATATCCTGCCTTCGCCACTCGCCGCGCCACATCTTCGATATACGGATTCAGCCCGCGATTCTCATGCACCACCACTACGGCTGGCGTTTTGCTGTTCATCTTCGCAGGTTTCACCAGATAGCCGCGCACCTCACCATGACCATTTGGCGAAGGATACGTGATGTACTCCGCAACAATATCCGGATCGGTAAACTCCACCTGGGTCGCCCATGCATAATTTGGCCTGAGCAAATCAAACAATGCTAATGCCGTCATCCCGCCCACTGCATACTTCGCCGCAATATTGAGGAACTCACGTTTCGATATTTTCCCGTGAGCGTAATAGTCGTAGTAGTCCAGCAACTCTTGTGGGAAATCTTTAGCGGTCAGACGCGGCATCGTTTCACTCCTCAACTGGTGTTTTTTTAAGCAAAGCATAAGCACGTGTTTTTGCCCAGTTTTTCGTCACACTGTGAGCGATGCTACGGGATCTCCCCTGGCAAATCGCTAGACTAGAAACATCGTTTCGAAATTGAACAGTGGAAAGGAGATGTCATGGTCTGGTTAGCGAATCCCGAGCGTTACGAGCAGATGCAGTACCGCTATTGCGGAAAAAGCGGTTTACGCCTGCCCGCGTTATCGCTCGGTTTGTGGCACAATTTTGGTCACGTCAACGCGCTGGAGTCACAGCGTGCGATCCTGCGTAAAGCCTTTGATTTGGGCATTACGCACTTTGATTTAGCCAACAACTACGGCCCGCCTCCTGGCAGTGCGGAAGAGAACTTTGGCCGTCTGCTGCGGGAAGATTTTGCCGCTTATCGTGACGAGTTAATCATCTCCACCAAAGCTGGCTACGATATGTGGCCCGGCCCGTATGGCTCTGGCGGGTCGCGTAAATACCTGCTCGCTAGCCTCGACCAAAGCCTGAAACGTATGGGGCTGGAGTATGTCGATATCTTTTACTCTCATCGCGTCGATGAAAATACGCCGATGGAAGAAACCGCGTCGGCGCTGGCCCATGCGGTGCAAAGTGGTAAGGCTCTGTATGTAGGGATATCGTCTTACTCGCCAGAGCGAACGCAAAAAATGGTCGAGTTGCTACACGAGTGGAAAATTCCGCTGCTAATTCACCAACCTTCGTACAATTTACTGAACCGCTGGGTGGATAAAAGCGGTCTGCTGGATACCCTGGAAAATAACGGTGTGGGCTGCATTGCCTTCACTCCGCTCGCCCAGGGATTGTTAACCGGAAAATATCTCAACGGTATTCCTGAAGATTCTCGGATGCATCGTGAAGGGCACAAAGTTCGCGGCCTGACGCCGAAAATGCTTACCAACGCCAACCTCAACAGTCTGCGTTTATTAAATGAAATGGCACAGCAGCGTGGTCAATCTATGGCTCAAATGGCATTAAGCTGGTTGCTGAAAGATGATCGAGTGACGTCGGTATTGATTGGTGCCAGCCGTCCGGAGCAACTGGAGGAGAACGTACAGGCGCTAAATAATCTGCTGTTTAGTGCCGAAGAACTGGCGCAGATTGACCAACATATCGCTGATGGCGAGCTAAATCTGTGGCAGGCGTCTTCCGATAAATAACGTGTTAATACCGGGCGCGAGAACCGCGCCCGAATAAGATCAGTGATTATGACGGGTGAGTCGGTCAAGATAGCCCATCACAAATGCAGAGAGCACAAACGTCAGATGGATAATGACGTACCACATCAGTTTGTTATCCGGGACATTTTTCGCATCCATAAAGACGCGCAGTAAGTGAATGGAAGAGATTGCCACAATCGACGCCGCCACTTTATTTTTCAGCGACGTAGCATCCATTTTCCCCAGCCAGTTCAGCTTCTCTTTGTTCTCGGAGATATCTAACTGCGAGACAAAATTCTCATAACCGGAAAACATTACCATCACCAGCAAACCGCCAACCAGCGTCATATCTACCAGCGACAGTAACACGAGGATCAAATCAGATTCCGCTATCGAGAAGATATTCGGCAATACATGAATAATCTCCTGAAAGAACTTCAGCGCCAGGGCAACCAGCGCCAGCGAAAGGCCAAAGTACACGGGGGCAAGCAGCCAGCGAGCAGCATACATTGCATTTTCAAGAAAACGTTCCATACATTCCTGTCGTGTAGTTAAAACGGGCAACAGTATATCGTAATTGAGTAAACAGCACGCAACAGCAAATCAACATATACGTTAATCCTTTGTCGCATAAATCCGACGTTTAGGGATCTTCCTGGTTACCTTATTAACCAGGAAGCGATTCCATTGTTGCCGAAAGGCTCCGGTATCATAACCACTTCGTCAATCCAGGCGTATCAGCCAAGCCCACACTTGCTGGATTATGGCTGCAACGAAAGCGGCGATTCTTAACTACAGCCGTGGTCTGGCGAAACAGGTCGCGGAGAAAGGGCTACGTCACTGCGGAAGTGCACGGCGTGTGCGGCGGTGAGCATTTAGGCTGAAAAAATGCCCGGTTGTGAGAAGCGACCGGGCATCATTGTGCTTTTAACTCTTGCCTGATGCGGCGAAAACACCTCATCAGGCCTGCAAACTCATGAAAATTCAAAACGTTGCAATAGATTTTGTAGGCCTGATAAGCGCAGCGCATCAGGCAATTCTGCGTTACTTCGCTTTGGCAGTTTCTTCGCCAACCAGACCTATCTTCAGGTAACCCGCCTGATGCAGCGTATCCATTACCTTCATCAACGTCTCGTAATCGACGGTTTTGTCCGCGCGGAAGAAGATGGTGGTATCTTTCTTACCTTCGGTTAACGCATTCAGTGCCGTAACCATCGTTTCATCGGTGACAGGATCGTTACCGATGAACATCGAGTTATCCGCCTTCACCGACAGATAAACCGGTTTTTCCGGGCGCGGCTGCGGCGTGCTGGTAGAAGCAGGCAAGTTCACCTTCACATCTACCGTCGCTAACGGTGCCGCCACCATAAAGATAATCAGCAGAACCAACATCACGTCGATAAACGGCGTCACGTTGATGTCGTGCATTTCGCCGTTATCGTCGAGGTTTTCGTTAAGATGCATTGCCATCGGACATTATCCTGCGCGTAATTTTTGTGCGACACGAACCGGATGCGCAGCGGCGCTGGCTTCCAGATCCAGATCACGGCTTTGCAGCAACAGCACCTGCGCTGCGACATCACCCAGCATCGCTTTAAAGCCGCCAATCTGACGTGCGAATACGTTATAGATAACAACCGCCGGAATTGCTGCCACCAGACCGATTGCCGTTGCCAGCAGCGCTTCTGCGATGCCCGGTGCAACAACTGCCAGGTTGGTAGTCTGCGTTTGCGCAATACCGATAAAGCTGTTCATGATGCCCCAGACTGTACCAAACAGCCCCACAAACGGCGAAATCGCGCCGATGGTTGCAAGGTAGCCGTTACCGCGCCCCATTTGACGCCCCACTGCGGCGACCCGACGTTCAAGACGGAAACTGGTGCGCTCTTTAATACCGTCGTTATCGTCGCTGCCTTCTGACAGTTCCAGCTCGTTCTGCGCTTCATTGAGCAAATGCAGACTTAAGCTTTTGCTACCAAAATCAGCGGCGATATCGTTGGCCTGGTTTAAGGAGCGAGCTTCAGCCAGCAGTTGCTGTTCACGCTTCAGGCGACGCTTCTGGTTGAAGAACTCAACGCTCTTGCTGAAGAAGATTGCCCAAGTGACTACGGAGGCCAGAATCAGCCCAATCATCACGCACTTAACGACAATATCGGCGTGCTGATACATACCCCAGACGGAAAGATCCGTCTGCATTAAATTATTACCCACTGTGTATCTCCAGGACGCAAGTCACAAAATCTGCGCACAATAATATCAAAACGACGTCGAATTGATAGTAGTTCTCATTACTATTTGCATACTGCCGTACCTTTGCTTTCTTTTCTTTGCGTTTACGCAGTAAAAAAGTCACCAGCACGCCATTTGCGAAAATTTTCTGCTTTATGCCAATTCTTCAGGATGCGCCCACTATTATTCATGCTAGTTTAGACATCCAGACGTATAAAAACAGGAATCCCAACATGGCAAACAAACAACTTGATACTCAACTGGTCAATGCAGGACGCAGCAAAAAATATACCCTTGGCGCGGTAAATAGCGTGATTCAGCGCGCCTCTTCGCTGGTCTTTGATAGTGTGGAAGCAAAAAAACACGCGACGCGTAATCGTGCCAATGGTGAATTATTCTATGGCCGCCGCGGAACGTTAACGCACTTCTCATTGCAAGAAGCGATGTGTGAACTGGAAGGTGGCGCAGGCTGCGTGCTGTTTCCTTGCGGGGCGGCAGCCGTTGCCAATTCCATTCTCGCGTTTGTCGAACAAGGCGATCATGTGTTGATGACCAACACAGCCTACGAACCGAGTCAGGATTTTTGTAGCAAAATCCTCAGCAAATTGGGCGTAACGACATCGTGGTTTGATCCGCTGATTGGCGCGAATATCGTTAAACATCTGCGGCCAAATACCAAAGTGGTATTTCTGGAATCGCCAGGTTCCATCACTATGGAAGTGCATGATGTTCCGGCGATTGTCGCCGCCGTGCGCAGCGTGGTGCCAGATGCCATCATTATGATTGATAACACCTGGGCTGCCGGTGTGCTGTTCAAAGCCCTTGATTTTGGTATCGATATTTCCATTCAGGCCGCCACCAAATATCTTGTGGGTCACTCAGATGCGATGATCGGCACCGCGGTGTGCAATGCCCGTTGTTGGGAGCAACTGCGGGAGAACTCTTATCTGATGGGGCAGATGGTCGATGCCGATACCGCCTATATGACCAGCCGTGGCTTGCGCACTTTAGGCGTGCGTCTGCGTCAGCATCATGAAAGCAGTCTGAAAGTTGCGGAATGGCTGGCAGCGCATCCGCTGGTTGAGCGGGTTAACCACCCTGCTCTGCCGGAAAGTAAAGGCCATGAGTTCTGGAAACGAGACTTTACAGGTAGCAGCGGACTATTTTCCTTTGTGCTGAAGAAAAAACTCAACGACGAAGAACTGGCGAACTATCTGGATAACTTCAGTTTATTTAGCATGGCCTACTCGTGGGGCGGCTATGAATCGTTGATCCTTGCGAATCAGCCGGAACATATCGCAGCCATCCGCCCACAAGGAAAGATTGATTTCAGCGGCACGTTGATTCGCCTGCATATTGGTCTGGAAAACGTCGACGATCTGATTGCCGATCTGGACGCGGGCTTTGCACGAATTGTGTAACATTGCCAAATTTGGACAATTTTGCAGACATTTAATTGTGATTAGTCTTAAATTGTTGCGTCCGGGATCAAGGCGTCCCGGACGATTCAGGAGTACAATAGGCAAATAAAGGCTTAAACGCTGTTCCACAGGAAAGTCCATGGCTGTTATTCAAGACATTATCGCTGCGCTCTGGCAACACGACTTTGCCGCGCTGGCGGACCCTCATATTGTTAGCGTTGTTTACTTTGTCATGTTTGCCACGCTGTTTTTAGAAAACGGCCTGTTGCCCGCCTCGTTTTTGCCAGGCGACAGCTTGTTAATACTGGCTGGCGCACTGATTGCCCAGGGGGTTATGGATTTTCTGCCAACAATCGCGATTCTGACTGCCGCAGCCAGTCTGGGCTGCTGGTTAAGTTATATTCAGGGACGTTGGTTAGGTAATACCAAAACGGTGAAAGGCTGGCTGGCGCAGCTTCCGGCTAAATATCATCAACGCGCCACCTGTATGTTTGACCGCCACGGTTTGCTGGCTCTGCTGGCTGGGCGTTTTCTCGCATTTGTCCGCACGCTGCTGCCAACAATGGCGGGGATTTCCGGTCTGCCAAACCGTCGCTTCCAGTTTTTCAACTGGCTAAGTGGACTGCTGTGGGTCAGCGTGGTGACCAGTTTTGGTTACGCCTTAAGCATGATCCCGTTCGTTAAACGCCATGAAGATCAAGTGATGACGTTTCTGATGATCCTGCCAATTGCCCTGTTAACCGCAGGCCTGTTAGGCACGCTGTTTGTGGTAATTAAAAAAAAATACGGTAACGCCTGACATTTTCCTCTGTTCCCGGCAGCAATGCCGGGAACGCATTTAACTCCCCTGCATCGCCCGCATTCTTGCTGCATCTTCACCCGGCGTCACACCGAAGTAACGTTTAAATTCGCGGCTGAACTGTGATGCACTTTCATAACCTACACGCATCGCTGCCGCACTGGCTTTCATGCCATCGTGGATGATCATCATTCGCGCCTTATGCAGCCGGTAGTTCTTCAAATACTGCAAAGGCGAGGTGCTGGTGACAGATTTAAAATTATGATGGAAGGCAGAAACACTCATATTGGCTTCTGCCGCGAGTTGCTCGACGCTTAGATTTTCGGTGTATTTATTCTCAATACGTTTCAGCACGCGGCTAATCAGACTGAAATGCGTCTGGCGACTGACCAGCGCCAGTAATGCTCCGCCGCAAGGTCCGGTCAGCACGTAGTAAAGAATTTCGCGGATGATCTGCTTGCCGAGAATGCGCGCATCCAGCGGTCGCTCCATCACATCCAGTAACCGCTCCGCCGCACATAAAATCTCTTCTGACAGCGTGGCGGAGTTTATGCCGCTGGCTGCCATCGACGGTTGAAAATGTTCATCCTCGCCAATGTCCATCAACAGTTCCTGTAACTGCAAAATATCAACATTGAGACGTAAGCCCGCTAATGGCACCTCCGGCGTAGCGTAAGTTTCGCACTCAAAGGGTAATGGCACCGTCAGTAGCAGATATTCATTGGCATCATAACGAAACACTCGTTCATTGATATAACCGATTTTATGCCCGGAAAAGAGAATTATGATGCCTGGCTCGTACATTACCGGCGTACGTGCCCCGGGATTCTCGCCAAACAGCAAGCGCACATCAGGCAACAGTTCTGACAAACTATTTTCTTTATTTTTCAGATTATTAATTTTATCCGTCAGCAGTCGGCAAATCTCTTCACGTTTCATATCGTGTAATTTCTTAGGATTAATGCGGCAATTTGATTGTGCGCAATTTTGTACTATTTCTCCAGCACTCTGGAGAAATAGGCAAGACATTGGCAGAAATGAGCATTGAGAGCCACGGCGCTGGCGACCACAATGACAAACATCAGGCAGACTGATCTCTGCCCTCATATTGGCCCAGCAAAGAGAGCAAGTAATGAACAACTTTAATCTGCATACCCCAACCCGCATTCTGTTTGGTAAAGGCGCTATCGCCGGTTTACGCGAGCAAATCCCTCACGATGCCCGCATATTGATTACTTACGGCGGCGGTAGCGTTAAAAAAACCGGCGTTCTGGATCAAGTACTGGATTCCCTGAAAGGCATGGACGTGCTGGAGTTTGGCGGTATCGAACCAAACCCGACTTATGAAACGCTGATGAACGCCGTGAAACTGGTTCGCGAACAGAAAGTGACTTTCCTGCTGGCGGTTGGTGGCGGTTCCGTACTGGACGGCACCAAGTTTATCGCCGCAGCAGCAAATTATCCTGAGAATGTCGATCCGTGGCACATCCTGCAAACGGGTGGTAAAGAGATTAAAAGTGCCATCCCAATGGGCTGCGTGCTGACGCTGCCAGCGACCGGTTCAGAATCCAACGCAGGTGCGGTGATCTCTCGCAAAACCACCGGTGACAAACAGGCGTTTCATTCTGCCCACGTTCAGCCGGTATTTGCCGTGCTCGATCCGGTTTATACCTACACCCTGCCGCCGCGCCAGGTGGCTAATGGCGTAGTGGACGCCTTTGTACACACCGTAGAACAGTATGTTACCAAACCGGTTGATGCCAAAATTCAGGATCGCTTCGCAGAAGGTATTTTGCTGACGCTTCTCGAAGATGGCCCGAAAGCCCTGAAAGAGCCAGAAAACTACGATGTGCGCGCGAACGTCATGTGGGCAGCGACTCAGGCACTGAACGGTTTGATTGGCGCGGGCGTACCGCAGGACTGGGCAACGCATATGCTGGGCCACGAACTGACTGCTATGCACGGCCTGGATCACGCGCAAACGCTGGCTATCGTCCTGCCTGCGCTATGGAATGAAAAACGCGACACCAAGCGCGCGAAACTGCTGCAATACGCTGAACGTGTCTGGAACATCACCGAAGGTTCCGATGACGAGCGTATTGACGCCGCAATTGCCGCTACCCGCAACTTCTTCGAGCAATTAGGCGTGCCGACGCGCCTGTCCGACTACGGTCTGGACGGCAGTTCTATCCCGGCATTACTGAAGAAGCTGGAAGAACACGGCATGACCCAACTGGGCGAAAATCATGATATTACGCTGGATGTCAGCCGTCGCATTTACGAAGCAGCCCGTTAAGCTTTTTCCTCCTCACACTTTCGTTTTTGGGTATTTCGTCCAGACTTAAGTTCACAACACCTCACCGGAGCCTGCTCCGGTGAGTTCATATAAGGAGGAACATATGACTAATCCAACCGTTATTAAGCTACAGGATGGCAATGTCATGCCCCAGTTGGGACTGGGCGTCTGGCAAGCAAGTAATGAGGAGGTAATCACCGCGATTCAAAAAGCCCTGGAAGTGGGATATCGCTCGATTGATACCGCCGCGGCCTATAAAAACGAAGAAGGCGTCGGCAAGGCACTGAAAAATGCCGCACTTGCCAGAGAAGAGTTGTTCATCACTACCAAACTGTGGAACGACGACCACAAGCGTCCCCGTGAAGCCCTGCTGGACAGCCTGAAAAAACTCCAGCTTGATTATATCGATCTCTACTTAATGCACTGGCCCGTTCCCGCTATCGACCATTATGTCGAAGCATGGAAGGGAATGATCGAGCTGCAAAAAGAGGGGTTAATCAAAAGCATCGGCGTCTGTAACTTCCAGATCCACCATTTGCAACGTCTGATTGATGAAACTGGCGTGCCCCCCGTGATTAATCAGATCGAACTTCATCCGCTGATGCAGCAACGCCAGCTTCACGCCTGGAACGCTACGCACAAAATTCAGACCGAATCCTGGAGCCCGTTAGCGCAAGGCGGAAAAGGTGTCTTTGACCAGAAAATCATTCGCGATCTGGCGGATAAATACGGCAAAACTCCAGCACAGATTGTCATCCGCTGGCATCTGGATAACGGCCTGGTGGTGATCCCAAAATCAGTCACACCTTCACGCATTGCCGAAAACTTTAATGTCTGGGATTTCCGTCTCGACAAAGACGAACTTGGTGAAATCGCGAAACTCGATCAAGGTAAACGCCTCGGTCCCGATCCCGACCAGTTCGGCGGCTAACGCACAAATTCTCCCGGTGGCGGTAATGCTCCGCTACCGGACTTTTCAGAAATCATTTATTCCCCTCGCCTCCCGCCCGTTGTTACTCTCCTCCGTTCAGAAATGCCACATTTAAGGACATCATCATGCGGAGCTGGAAGCTCTTAAAGCAACAAAGCATCTACAATATGGATAAACGCGACGGTGAGGTAAAAAACAGATGAGACAAATACTTCTTCTGTTTTTGGCTGTTTTTGCAAGCTTCACGACTCAGGCACAATCACCATCGCTAACCGCTGAACAAACAGTTCGCCTGATTTATCAAAACTATAAATCGGATGCCAGTGCGCCTTATTTCGGTGCAACAGGAGAGCAGGCAATAACATCTGAACGCATACAAAAGGTGCTAACCCTGAATGATAATCTCACTCTACCGGGCAATATTGGCTGGCTGGATTACGATCCGATTTGTGACTGTCAGGATTTTGGCGATCTGGTGTTAGAAAGCGTAGCGATTACCCAAATAGACGCCGACCACGCGGATGCCGTTGTGCGCTTTCGTGCCTTCAAAGACGATAAAGAAAAGACCACACAAACGCTGAAAATGGTGGCCGAAAATGATCGTTGGGTCATTGACGATATTGCCAGCAATCATGGTAGCGTCTGGCAGGCAGTTAATAGCGAGAATGAAAAAATCCTGGCAACGCTGGCATCGCTGCAAAAAGAACAGCCAGAAGCTTTTGTCAGTGAACTATTTGAGCATATTGCCGATTATAGCTGGCCCTGGACGTGGGTTGTTTCCGACACTTATCGTCAGGCCGTTAATGCCTTCTATAAAACTACCTTCAAAACTGACAGCAACCCCGATGAAGATATGCAAATCGAGCGGCAATTTATTTACGATAATCCGATCTGTTTTGGCGAAGAAACGCTATTTTCTCGCATTAATGAAATCCGTGTACTGGAGAAAACCGCTGATTCCGCCCGCATCCATGTTCGTATTGCGCTGACCAATGGCAACAGCGAAGAGCAGGATTTGGTTTTACAGCGGCGCGAAGGGCTGTGGGAAATTGCAGATTTCATCCGTCCGAATAGCGGAAGTTTGCTTAAACAGATTGAAGCGAAGACTGCGGCCAGATTAAAGCAGTGAGTTGAATAGGAATAATAAATAAAAGGGAACACTATATGAAAACGATTTTCACCGTGGGAGCTGTTGTTCTGGCGACCAGCTTACTAAGTGGCTGCGTCAATGAACAAAAGGTCAGTCAACTGGCGGGTAATGTACAAACATTAAATGCCAAAATCGCCCGACTTGAGCAGGATATAAAAGCATTACGCCCGCAGATCTACGCCGCCAAATCCGAAGCTAACAGAGCCAATACACGCCTTGATGCGCAAGACTATTTTGATTGCCTGCGCTGCTTGCGTATGTATGCGGAATGATAAAAATATCCCCGGTAGCAATTCTGCTACCGGGGATAATTAACTTAACGACCAACAGCCACTTTTGGGCGTTTCTTCGCCCCTGCATTCACCGGGCGAGATTGCGCGGGTGGCGCTTTCTTTGCTCCGGCAGGTGTCTGGCGCTGGGTCGCCATTGGCGTATGTTTGGTCAACGCCGGACGGGTATTGCGGTTCTGGCGACGGGCCTCGCGCATCTCTTCAATGGTTGGCGCAGGCACTAAGCAATCGCGACGACTGCCAATCAGATGCTTTTTACCCATCGCTTCCAGCGCCTGGCGGATTAACGGCCAGTTTGCCGGATCGTGGTAACGCAATAACGCTTTATGCAAACGTCGCTGCTTGTCGCCCTTCGGTACGAAGACGTCTTCGCTCTTATAACCAATCTTCGCCAGCGGGTTTTTGCCGGTGTAATACATGGTGGTCGAGTTAGCCAACGGCGACGGATAGAAGTTCTGCACCTGGTCGAGACGGAAGCGGTGTTTTTTCAGCCACAGCGCCAGGTTCACCATATCTTCATCACGCGTACCGGGGTGTGCGGAGATGAAATACGGGATCAGATACTGCTCTTTGCCTGCCTGTTTCGAGTAGGTGTCGAACAGCTCTTTAAAGCGGTCATAGCTACCCATGCCCGGCTTCATCATCTTCGACAGTGGCCCTTCTTCGGTATGTTCCGGCGCAATCTTCAGATAACCACCGACGTGATGGGTCGCCAGCTCTTTGATGTAGCGCGGATCTTCTACGGCGATGTCATAGCGCACGCCGGAGGCGATCAGGATCTTTTTAATGCCTTTCAGATCGCGGGCACGGCGATAGAGATTGATCGTCGGCTCGTGGTTAGTGTCCATATGCGGACAAATATCCGGATACACACACGACAAGCGGCGGCAGGTCTGCTCGGCGCGTGGCGATTTGCAGCGCAACATATACATGTTGGCCGTTGGCCCGCCGAGATCGGAAATCACGCCCGTAAAGCCCGGAACGGTATCGCGGATCGCTTCAATCTCATTAATGATCGAGTCTTCCGAACGGCTCTGAATAATGCGCCCTTCATGCTCGGTAATAGAACAGAAAGAACAGCCGCCAAAGCAGCCACGCATAATATTGACCGAGAAACGGATCATTTCGTAAGCCGGAATACGGGCATTACCGTAAGCCGGATGCGGCACGCGCTTGTACGGCAACGCAAAGACGCTGTCCATCTCTTCGGTAGAAAGCGGAATGGCTGGCGGGTTGATCCACACATAGCGGTCGCCATGTTTTTGCATCAGCGCACGAGCGCAGCCTGGGTTGGTTTCGTGGTGCAGAATACGCGAAGCATGTGCGTACAGCACTTTATCGCCCTTCACTTTCTCGAATGAAGGCAACAACACGTAGGTTTTTTCCCACGGTTTCGGACGCGGCGGCTGCACAGTAACGGCTTTCGCTTCCTGTTTTTTCGGTGTCACCGGTTTGTTATCCGCGCACGGCAAATCTTCGCCATACGGATGCGGGATCGGGTCAATTTTCCCGGGAGTGTCGAGACGAGTAGAATCCACGCCACTCCAGCCAGGTAGCGCTTCTTTCACGATAATCGCGGTATTACGTACATCGCGGATTTCACTAATCGGCTCGCCCATCGCCAGACGATGCGCCACTTCCACCAGCGGACGCTCACCGTTACCGAACATCAGCATGTCGGCTTTGGAATCTACCAGCACCGAACGGCGCACGGTGTCAGACCAGTAATCATAATGCGCGGTACGACGCAGGCTGGCCTCGATACCACCGAGGATCACCGGTACATCTTTCCATGCTTCTTTACAACGCTGGGTATAAACCAGTGTCGCGCGATCCGGACGCTTACCCGCGACATTATCCGGGGTGTAGGCATCGTCATGACGTAAACGACGATCGGCAGTGTAACGGTTGATCATCGAGTCCATGTTGCCTGCAGTCACGCCGAAAAACAGATTCGGTTTGCCCAGACGCATAAAATCATCTTTGCTGCTCCAGTCCGGCTGGGCGATGATCCCGACACGAAAGCCTTGCGCTTCCAGCATACGACCGCAAATCGCCATCCCGAAGCTCGGGTGATCAACATACGCGTCGCCAGTAACCAAAATGATGTCGCAGCTATCCCAGCCAAGTTGATCCATCTCTTCACGAGACATCGGCAAAAACGGTGCCGGTCCAAAACAGGCGGCCCAGTACTGCGGCCAGGAGAACAGGTCGCGATCCGGTTGGATCAGGGAGATAGAGCTCATTTTGCTTCCAGAAATGGTAAAAAAATAATCAAAGGCCGGGGATTATAAGCCGGAACGAAAGAGAAATCGAAAGGTATTCCATACTCGCCCTTCTCGGGCGAGTATGGAGATTAAGGCACCGGATTAACCAACAGTTGCCCGATGGAACCGCGATCCGCCATTTCCAGCGTCTGGCTATTAAAGTAGAACGGGAAGTGCGCCCAGGAAGGCTGACCGAAATAGACAAGCAGTTCCACTTGCCCATCAACCCAGACAGTGTCTTTCCAGCCTCTGTCTTCCGGGAATGGCATCGCGCCGTTCACGTTACGGATCTGGAACATCACGCCTTCAATATGGAATGATTGCGGCTCATCTGCCCGCACCGTCCAGCGTTCCCACGTACCTTGCTGCGCGGTGACATCAATACGATTGACGTCCCACAACTGCCCGTTGATGCCAGGATCGTCACCCAGGCTAATATCACGGCTGCGAATCGGAGAGCCGGCCATTATTTCGGTCGGTAACAAACGCATCGGCAGGCTGTCTGTCACCAGCGGCAGAAGACCGGTCGGGCGCAGCGTCAGCACCAGCGTGGAAACCAGAATGCTGGATGGCTCAAAGAAGCCACGAATACGATCAACAATGCTCGCCGCTTCACCACAGGTGATCGACACTTCATCACCGTTGCTCATATCCACCAGAATCTCACGACGCTCGCCCGGTGCCAGCGAAAGCTGTTTCACCGACACGGGTGCAGGCAGGAACCCCTGGTCGCCAGAAATCACGTGCAACGGACGTCCGTCACTCATCTGTAATTGATAACGACGGGAGTTCGACGCGTTCAATAAACGCAGGCGCACCCAACCGCGCGAAACTTCAACATACGGGCTTTGTACGCCATTGACCAGTAGCGTATCGCCAACAAAACCGCCGCTTCCCGGCTCGTTGTATTCCGGCGTGCCAAAGTTATCCAGCCGTTTATCCTGGATAATGACCGGAAAATCATCCACTCCATAATGATTAGGGATTGGCTGCGACTTGCTGACTTCATCTTCCACCAGCCACATCCCGGCAAGGCCGTTATAAACCTGCTGTGCCGTGCGGTTCGGTGTGTTGGCGTGATACCACAGGGTCGCGGCGCTCTGACGAATTGGCAGTACAGGTGCCCAGTCAGCATTTGGCGACATCATGCGTGCAGGCCCCCCCATCAGCGGGCCTGGCACCTGTAGCCCGGCGACTGTCATTGAGACATTTTCTGTCAGTCGGTTGCTGTAAATCAGCTTAACATCATCGCCCTTCCAGACGCGGATAGTCGGCCCAAGGTAGCGACCATTGATACCCCAAACCGACGCGCGCGTTCCTGGCGTAAATGACCAGTGCGCACGTTGTACTGTCATAAACAGCGGTTGCCCACGGCGAGATTCAAGCAGCGGCGGAACGGGCAGCGGTTGCTGTTGCCCGGCTGCGCTTGCCTTCAGGGGGACTGCTCCTGCACACAGTGCAATCCCCGATGCCTGAATGAACTGACGCCGACTGAGTGACATATTTGCTCCATGTAAAACTGGCTAAAGTAATACCGTGCAGGAAAACATTCCCGCAAAAACAGACTGCCGACTTAAACTTTTCCGGCGGCTTCGCGCTCTGCGACTTCTTTATCGAGCTCGGCTATTTTTTGTTCCATTATCGAACGACAATGGGCAGCCAGCTCGCGAACCTGATCTTTACCATATTGACTGACGTCAATTGGCGGCAGCATTTCTACGATCACTAAACCATTATTCAGTCGGTTAAGATTAATCTTATTCGAAGTTGTGGAAACACACACGGGAATAATGGGGACGCCTGCCGCAATCGCCGCATGAAATGCCCCTGTTTTAAACGGCAGCAGGCCACGACCACGGCTGCGCGTTCCTTCCGGGAACATCCAGATGGAAATACGGCGTTTTTTGAAGTGATTCACCACTTCCGCGATAGTGCCGTGCGCTTTAGTACGATTGTTTCTGTCGATCAATAAGTTGCCAGTTAACCAGTACAACTGACCAAAAAAGGGGATCCACAGCAAACTCTTTTTACCCACAGTGACTGTCGGTGGCTGCACGATATTCGATGCCGTCACCATGTCATAGTTGTTCTGGTGGTTAGCGATATAGATAGCATTACCATAACTTTCAGCATCAGCGGGTTTGCGACACTCAACTTTAAGGCCGAACAGCGGCGCAAGACGACCAAACATATGCCCAAAGGTGGCCACATGCTTCGGATTTCTCGGGCTGAACAGACAGTAAATGGAGCCGAAAACACAGACTAACAAGCTGTAAATCACGGTAATAATAAGACGAAAGATATATAGCATAACACCCTCTGAAGATCTGAGAGACTGGCATTGTACGTCACCTGAAATCAGGTTAGGGCATTGTTAAAAGCCGCTCTCTGGAAAAGCGTATTGTTAATCGCAACGCATGAATAAACAACGGTTTCAAGGGAATTTTTATCGTTTCCTAGGGCTGATTACGCTGCCGGATGACGACTTAACGTTCCATCCGGCAGTCCTTGCAAACGGGAGAAAGCCCCCTCCGGCATATTACTCTTCGCTATCGCTGCTGCTGGCGCGGAGAGGCGAATCAATCTCGACACGGTCGATACGCTGCAAACCACGCATCAAGGTGCCGCGACGGCCACGCTCACCGGTAACTTTCAGCAATTCTTCCGGGCGCAGTTTGATTTTGCGTTTCCCGACATGAATGGTCAGGGTACTTTGCGGCGGCAGTACATACAGGTGTGCCAAACCATCCTCGCCCCGCGCGGCTTCTGCCGACGGAATGTTGATGATCTTGTTGCCTTTACCCTTCGACAGTTGCGGAAGCTCGCTTACCGGGAACATCAACATGCGGCCTGCCTGAGTAATTGCCAGCAACATATCAGAAGCATCTTCAATGACTACCGGCGGCATGACATGCGCATTTTCCGGTAAAGTGATCAATGCTTTACCTGCACGATTACGCGCCACCAGATCGTTAAAGGTGCAGACAAAACCGTAACCCGCATCGGAAGCCATCAACAGTTTCTGATCGTCGCTTTCCATCAGCATATGGTCAACGGTAGCACCTGGCGGCAACGTCAGTTTGCCAGTAAGCGGTTCGCCCTGACCACGCGCCGACGGCAGCGTAATTGGGTCGATGGCATAGCTGCGTCCGGTAGAATCAACAAACACCACTGGCTGGTTGCTCTTGCCTTTCACCGCAGCTTTAAAGCTGTCACCCGCTTTGTAGTTCAAACCTGGGGCGTCAATGTCGTGGCCTTTAGCGCTACGCACCCAGCCCATCTGCGACAGCACGATGGTAACGGGTTCAGACGGCAGCATGTCGTGCTCACTCATTGCTTTCGCTTCTTCGCGTTCCTGCAACGGTGAACGGCGATCGTCACCATATGCTTGCGCATCGGCCTGCAACTCTTTCTTCAGCAGATTATTCATCTTGCGCTCGGAAGCCAGAATGCTCTGCAACTGGTCACGCTCTTTTTCCAGCTCGTTCTGCTCACCGCGAATCTTCATCTCTTCCAGTTTGGCGAGATGACGCAGTTTCAATTCGAGGATCGCTTCCGCCTGGGTTTCCGTGAGGCCAAAACGCGACATCAGCGCCGGTTTCGGTTCATCTTCATTACGAATGATCTCAATCACTTCGTCGATATTGAGAAACGCCACCAGCAAACCTTCCAGGATATGCAGGCGCTTGAGGACTTTCTCCAGACGATAGTTCAAACGGCGGCGCACGGTATCGCGACGGAATACCAGCCATTCGGAGAGGATTTCCAGCAGGTTTTTCACCGCCGGACGCCCATCCAGACCAATCATATTAAGGTTAATGCGATAGCTCTTTTCCAGATCGGTGGTGGCGAAGAGGTGATTCATCACCTGATCCATATCCACGCGATTAGAGCGCGGCACAATCACCAGACGGGTCGGGTTCTCGTGGTCGGATTCATCGCGTAGATCGTCAACCATTGGCAGCTTTTTGTTACGCATTTGCGCAGCAATTTGCTCCAGTACGCGCGCACCAGAAACCTGATGCGGTAAGGCACTGATGACCACCGCGCCATCTTCTTTCTTCCACACTGCGCGCATACGCACAGAACCACGACCATTTTCGTAGATTTTGCGGATCTCCGCCCGGGAGGTGATGATTTCCGCTTCGGTCGGGTAATCCGGCCCCTGCACAATATCCAGTAACTGATCGAGCGTGGTTTTCGGCTGGTCGATTAAGGCGATTGCTGCCTGTGCGACTTCGCGCAGGTTATGTGGCGGAATGTCCGTTGCCATCCCGACAGCAATACCGGTGGTGCCGTTAAGCAAAATATTCGGCAGGCGGGCAGGCAGCATTTTCGGCTCCTGCAAGGTGCCGTCGAAATTTGGCACCCAATCCGCCGTCCCTTGCCCCAGCTCGCTCAATAACAGCTCGGAATATTTCGACAGACGGGATTCGGTGTAACGCATTGCCGCGAACGATTTCGGATCGTCCGGCGCGCCCCAGTTCCCCTGACCATCAACCAGCGGATAACGGTAAGAAAACGGCTGCGCCATCAGAACCATCGCTTCATAGCAGGCGCTGTCGCCGTGCGGATGGTACTTACCCAGTACGTCACCGACGGTACGGGCCGACTTTTTAAATTTGGCGGTAGCATTCAGACCCAGCTCAGACATCGCATACACAATGCGGCGCTGAACGGGTTTCAGACCATCACCAATAAACGGCAACGCACGATCCATGATGACGTACATGGAGTAGTTTAAGTAGGCGTTTTCCGTAAATTCATGTAGCGCAAGGCGCTCTGCCATATCGCTCATTAATTCTGATTCCTCAACTTATTCGCCAGCCTTCAAAGGGGCAATATTGCCGGAGATACTACATTATCTGTCGCGTCGAGTCACAGGAGATCAGCGTGAATAGCGCCGCCAGACGTGCTCCGACGGCGATAAAGGCATCAATGTGCCTTGATATACAACTCTTTGCTGTAGACATAATCCTGGGGATTATGCAGCGGGAAACCGCCAACGTAAGGTTTAAGCAATTTGATCAGCGGCTGATAGTAGATGGGAATGAGCGGTGCCTGCTGATTAATGATCATCTCTGCCTGCTGATACAACGCATTACGCTTTGTCGCGTCAGTGGTCTGCGCCGCCTGATTTAGCAACGCGTCATACTGCGCATTTTTCCAGTGACCGACATTCTCTTCACTATCGCTTTTGAGCGTGTTCAGGAAAGTGGAAGCATCATTGTACGTCGCATCCCACGACTGCCGCGATAGCATGAAATCACCGGCTCGCCGGGTATCAAGATAGGTTTTCCACTCCATCGTGCGCAGCGTCACCTGTGCACCAAGCCATTTTTTCCATTCGGAAGACAACGCAATTGCCGTTTTTTCATGCAAATCATACTTGTTGTAGAACAGTTCAAAGCGTAGCGGATGAGATGCATCGTACCCCGCTTGTTTGAGCAAGGCTTTTGCCGTCGCCACGCGCTCACTCATCGGCTTTTGCAGTTCATCAAACGTCGTCGCGTTAAAGCCTTCTACCTCTGGCGGCGTCAACGTGGTTGCAGGCGTTCGCAACCCGAGTATCTTTTGCGCAATCAACGGCCTGTCGACCGTCAGATATAGCGCCCGCCGGACACGAACATCGTCAAACGGTGGTTTCTGGATATTGAAATTATAATATTCACTGTTCAGACGCGGGATAATTTGCAACTCACCAGGCAGTGATTTTTCAATAGCAGGAATTTGTTGTGCCGGAACCCAGGTGAGATCGACTTCACCCGCACGATAGCGGTTATAGCCGGTGACTGAATTATCCAGTGCCAGATACTCAACCTGCTGCAATACCGTATGTTGTGCATCGCGGTACTTTGGATTTTTGCGTGCGGTAATCTTTTCGTTAACCACCCATTTATCAAGCACAAAAGCACCGTTGTAAACCATATGCTCTGGCTTACTCCAGCTATCGCCATACTTCGCAATCATATGATGCGGAACCGGAAACAGCGTCGGCCAGGCTAGCATTGTCGTAAACCACGGTACGGGCTGCTCAAGCGTGACTTCAAAAGTGCGGTCATCCGTCGCTTTCACGCCTAACGATGAGACATCCGATTTTCCCGCCGCGATAGCCGCTGCATTTTTAATATGCGCCTGCGCCAGATAGCCAGCAAAAGGGCTTGCCGTTTTGGGGTCAACCGCGTGCTGCCAGCCGAGGACAAAATCCTGCGCTGTCAGAGGCTGACCATCAGACCACTGTAAGCCGTTGCGTAAATGGAAAATATAGCGTTTGCCGCCATCTGACACTTCCCAGGATTCAGCCTGGGCAGGTTGCACTTTACCTTCGCCGTCCATCCATACCAGACCTTCAAACAGATCCAGCACAATCTGCGCGGCGGTATTCTCCTCAACCTTTTGCGGGTCAAGCGTGCCGGGGTCGCTATGATTGTTGTAACGAAAGAGCTGTTGCGGGGCGAGCGGTGTGTTGGCGGGAACGTCAGCAGCATAGAGAGGAGCCGCACTTACCAGGCTGACCAGCCATAATAAATTTCGCGTATACATGGTATTCCTTACCGGAGAAATTATAAGCCTGACAACAATACGCCAGTGGCATTGTTAGCTCAAACTTATCGCGAGTGATTTGGCTCACACTCCGGAAAAGATCCCCCTTCACATTAACGGCACATAAATATCCGTTTCCAGCCGCTTCTCTGACATCCCTTCGGCCAGGTTGGTGTAGTGAAACAATATCGGTGCGTTACGCATTTTCTCGCCGCTATCAGGAAGCCAACGGCGAATGATGGCCCGGATAGTGTGAGATATGTTATCCAGGTCGCCAGAATGACGGGCAACCGCATAACGCCCTGCGGTGAGTTCGCCATTACTCACACCATAACGATTCTCCGGAACAGGCTCGTTAACGCTGCCGCAAATATCAAAGCGAAACGCGTCTGGCGCAGTGGTGGCAGGATCGTCCCAAGCGACGCCAAAAGTCTGGCTTTGGTTAACGGGAGATAACCCCGTGTCTTTGCGCCACATGATAAATTTCGCCACGCTGTAGTTGAGCAACTCAGGGCTACAGCGATGCGGCAACATCGCCACGCGGGTTGATGGGAAATCGATAATATTTACGTCCAGTGCACAGTTTTTCATGTTGCTCCCTGCGAAATTATTCCCGGGAACGCGTCCCGGGAGCAGTAACAATTACGGATTGACTTTACTGATCTGTTTCACGTCAATCTCAACAGAGTTCCAGTCTTTATCCACTTCCCCCTGAATCTCAACCGTATCTTTCGGCGTAACTGTCACGCCGTTCCAGCGTTTGTGGTCGATATCGACATTGATGGTGCCGCTGGCATCTTTGAACACATACAGATCGTCAGAGATGCGCTCAACGATATTGCCACGCAGAGTTACCCAGGTGTCGTCACGCAAAGATTTCGCGTTTTCTACGTTAGTTACGCTGCCGTTCGGCCCCTGGAATCCTCCGGTTTGACTTTGTGTTGCCGATGGGCCAGAAAAGCCCCCCTGCTCTGCTGCCATAACCGGTGCGCTACACAGGGCCATTACTGCAATTACTGCTGCGAATTTTTTCATGTTTGTTACTCCCTTTGATGTCTGTTTCCAGGCATTAAACAAGATAGTCCTTAACAACTTCTTAAGGAAAAAAAAGAAAATTTAGTACTGTACAGAGCGCGTTACAACACGGTTTACTGACAACGAATACAGCTATCGCAGGGATGAAAAGATGCGAATTTTACTGATAGAAGATGACATGCTGATTGGTGACGGCATCAAAACAGGTCTTAGTAAGATGGGCTTTAGTGTTGACTGGTTTACGGAAGGTCGTCAGGGAAAAGAGGCGCTTTATAGCGCACCTTATGACGCGGTGATCCTTGATCTCACCTTACCGGGAATGGATGGCCGCGATATTTTGCGCGAGTGGCGGGATAAAGGTCAGCGTGAGCCGGTACTGATCCTGACCGCACGCGACGCACTGGCGGAACGCGTGGAAGGTTTGCGTCTGGGGGCCGACGATTATCTGTGTAAACCTTTTGCATTGATAGAAGTCGCCGCCAGGCTGGAAGCGCTGATGCGCCGAACCAACGGCCATGCCAGCAACGAGCTACATCACGGCAACGTCATGCTCGACCCGGGCAAACGGATCGCCACCCTGGCAGGTGAATCCTTAACACTCAAGCCAAAAGAATTTGCCCTGCTGGAATTACTGATGCGTAACGCTGGTCGTGTTCTACCACGCAAACTGATTGAAGAAAAACTGTATACCTGGGACGAAGAGGTCACCAGCAATGCCGTCGAAGTACATGTGCATCATCTGCGACGCAAACTCGGCAGTGACTTTATTCGCACCGTTCACGGTATTGGCTACACATTAGGTGAGAAATGAAATTTACCCAACGCCTTAGTCTGCGAGTCAGGCTGACGCTGATCTTTTTGATTCTGGCCTCGCTGACCTGGGTTGTCTCCAGCTTTGTAGCCTGGAAACAAACGATTGATAATGTCGATGAGTTGTTCGATACCCAGTTAATGCTGTTTGCCAAACGATTAAGTACGCTCGATCTTAACGAAATTAATGCGGCAGATCGTATGGCAAGAACGCCGGATAAATTCAAACACGGCCATGTGGATGACGATGCCCTGACATTTGCCATTTTTACCCGCGACGGCAGAATGGTTCTTAACGATGGCGATAATGGAGAAGATATTCCCTATAGCTATCAGCGTGAAGGTTTTGCTGACGGGCAACTGGTGGGTGATAAAGATCAATGGCGCTTTATCTGGATGACATCACCTGATGGTAAATATCGCATCGTTGTCGGCCAGGAATGGGAATACCGTGAAGACATGGCGCTGGCAATCGTCACCGGCCAGCTCATCCCCTGGCTTGTTGCGCTACCCATTATGTTAATTTTCATGATGGTGTTACTGGGTCGTGAGCTCTCGCCACTGAACAAACTAGCGCTGGCGCTACGTATGCGCGATCCCGACTCGGAAAAACCACTCAACGCCGCGGGCGTACCCAGCGAAGTGCGTCCGCTAGTCGAGTCGCTGAATCAACTGTTCGACCGTACACATGCGATGATGGTGCGTGAACGGCGCTTTACCTCTGACGCCGCTCACGAACTGCGTAGCCCATTAACGGCGCTGAAAGTTCAAACCGAAGTTGCGCAACTCTCTGACGATGATCCGCAGGCACGGAAAAAAGCACTGACGCAATTACATTCGGGGATCGATCGCGCCACCCGTCTGGTTGATCAACTGCTCACACTATCGCGGCTCGACTCGCTGGATAACCTTCAGGACGTCGCGGAGATCCCACTTGAAGATCTCCTGCAATCGGCGGTGATGGATATCTACCACACGGCGCAGCAGGCAAAAATTGACGTACGGCTGACGCTCAATGCCCACGGCATCAAACGCACCGGACAACCGCTATTGCTAAGTCTACTGGTACGAAATCTGCTGGATAACGCAGTACGCTACAGTCCACAGGGCAGCGTAGTGGATGTCACTCTGAATGCAGATAATTTCACCGTAAGAGACAACGGCCCCGGCGTGACGCCAGAGGCGCTGGCGCGAATTGGCGAACGTTTCTACCGCCCACCAGGACAAACCGCAACCGGTAGCGGACTGGGGTTGTCGATTGTCCAGCGGATCGCAAAATTGCATGGCATGAATGTTGTGTTTGGGAATGCGAAACAAGGTGGATTTGAGGCGAAAGTGAGCTGGTAGTGGTGAGACTTTTGCAAAATTCGCAAAAGACTTTGCACATTTTGCTAATTTCACCGCACCGCTCTGTGACGTACTATTGTCGGTAAACGTCTCTCCTTGAGGATAAAAAATGAGCAACATTCTGATTATCAACGGTGCGAAAAAATTCGCCCACTCCAATGGTCAACTGAACGACACCCTGACCGAAGTCGCGGATGGCACGCTGCGCGACCTCGGGCATGATGTCCGCATCGTTCGCGCTGAGAGCGACTACGATGTCAAAGCCGAAGTACAAAACTTTCTCTGGGCTGATGTGGTGATCTGGCAGATGCCTGGCTGGTGGATGGGCGCGCCGTGGACGGTGAAAAAATACATTGATGATGTGTTCACCGAAGGTCACGGCACGCTGTATGCCAGCGATGGTCGTACCCGCAAAGATCCGTCGAAAAAATACGGTTCTGGCGGTCTGGTACAGGGTAAAAAATATATGCTCTCGCTGACCTGGAACGCCCCAATGGAAGCCTTCACCGAAAAAGATCAGTTCTTCCACGGCGTTGGCGTTGACGGTGTGTATCTACCGTTCCATAAAGCAAACCAATTCCTCGGCATGGAACCGCTGCCGACATTTATCGCTAATGACGTGATAAAAATGCCTGATGTTCCCCGCTATACTGAAGAATATCGCAAGCATCTTGTGGAAATTTTTGGTTAACTAGAGCTCTGGCTTTAGAAGGAGTTAACCATGATTACAGTAATCGCAGAAATCCGTACTCGCCCTGGCCAACATCACCGTCAGGCGGTATTGGATCAGTTTGCTAAAATCGTTCCAACAGTTCTGAAGGAAGAAGGTTGCCACGGCTACGCGCCAATGGTGGATTGCGCTGCTGGCGTGAGTTTCCAGTCTATGGCGCCGGACTCTATTGTGATGATTGAGCAGTGGGAAAGCATCGCGCACCTTGAAGCGCATCTGCAAACCCCGCACATGAAAGCATATAGCGAAGCCGTAAAAGGCGATGTGCTGGAGATGAATATTCGTATCCTGCAGCCGGGACTTTGATGTTCCTGAAAAGAGGCCGGTGTTGCTACCGGTCTCAGGCCTGATTAGCCATTCTTTCTTCCCGTTTTCAAACCCCGATGGAAATCGTTAATTCGCTTAATGGTTTTAACCGCACGCTGCGGCACCGCTGAGGCCACCGACCAGACAATCATTTCCAGGCACAACAATACCGTACCATGTAGCGGCGTTTTCCCCTTTTCATCCCCGCGCGGAACGTGGATGACGATACTGGCGTCTTTACTAAAACGCGAATCCAAAGCGTTTGTCAGCAAAATAACCGGGATCCCCAGCCGTTTCGCTTCACGCAGCGTTGTCAGCCCTTCCCGGTGTGCAGATTTTTGCGCCATCATGATCAGCACATCGCCACGCTGAAGCGCGATCAATTGCTCGGCAAGGCCAATACCCGTACGGTTTAGCGCCGTGGCGGGCAAGCCAATGCGGTTGAATAGCCGCGCGGTATAATCCGCCAGAATACCCGAAGCGCCAATGCCAAAAATAGCAACTTGCCGCGCCTGCACCAACAAGGCTACCGCTTGCGCAAGCGAGTGGCGGTTTTCAGGCTCTGACAGGACATTGCAGGTATACAGATGCCCTTCAAGAACAAAGTCGATTGCGGTGTTAACATCGCTCGTCAAGTTACTCACCGTCGTAGACATCTTTTCGCTGGAGCTAAGGGCTGGGCCAAGCCACTGTTCCAGAGTACGTTTCAGATCGCGCAGCCCGGCAAACCCCAGAGCCTGTATAGCCCGAATTACTGTGGCATCGGAAGTGTTTAACGTGGCCGCAATTTCCATCGCCGTTTGCTCGAGGACCACTTCACGGTGCTCATTAATGTAGCTGGCGACGGTTCTTAACCCTGGCGTTAACTGACTCGCACGAGTACGAAAACGCTCCCCAAAAATATCAACCCGCGTTTTGTCTTTCTGGATCATTTGGCCTCCGGTAAAGGTCGCCCCGCAATTTGTGATTGTATCTGCGCAGCCATCAATCCCAGAGATGCAAAGGAGTTAGAAATCGCCTCTTCACGCGAAATCAACACATAACGTCCGGAACGACAGGCTGTCAGAAACTGACACCATCCCGGCATGACTTTTTCCATTGCTGCCAGCTCGTCCTGAGGTTTACCACCAGAATCACCGCGCCAGGTTGCAAAAACAAAATCGGCATCCAGTTCAGGCAAACGCTCCGCGCTCACATCCATTCGCCCACCTTCAGGAATGCTCTCAATCAGCGGCGGAAAGCGAAAACCAGCATCGCGTAATACCCGCCCCAGCGAATGATAGCTATGCATCACATTAATTTTTCCCTGATTTGCCTGAATCACCGATACCGTTATTTTTTGACTGTCCAGCGTCGCCTTCAGCGCATTGATTTGCGCCTGATAGCGGCGTTCAAGTATCGCCAGCCGCGCCTGTGTTCCTGTAAGTTCGGCCAACTTGCGGTAGATTTCTGGCGCGCCCCCTTTGAGATGATCAATGCTCACCGTGGGCGCAATTTTCTCCAGTTGTTCAATGGGCGTATTACGGGTCGGTTCTGTGATGATCAGGTCCGGCTTTGCCGCCACAATCGCTTCAATATCAATATCGGCTGTTCCAATGAAGGCGATCGATGAATTATCGAAATCAACACCTGTCAGTAACGCACCTGATCGAATGAAATGGCTACCGTCAGGCCGTGTACGCCCGTGGCTGGCGACAGGAGGTACACCGAGTTCAATCAGAGGAATGGTGATATCAAGATCGTGTAAAGAAACGATTCTCTTTGGATGTGCAGGCACTGTGACTTTGCGCCCTAAATCATCGGTAAACACCTGAACAGGTTCTGTTGCACGAGCAAAAAATGACAACAGTATCAGCAGAGAAAAAAATAAACGCATATAACTCCCGTTAAAAACTGTTCCTGCGTTGCCAGAGAAGTAGCAGAAAGAATGGTCCACCAATCAGTGAGATAACGATTCCTGCAGGGAGTTGCAAAGGCAAAAAAGCCAAACGACCAATGCTATCCGCCAGAATGACTAACAACGCCCCCGATACGGCGCTCCCCAGCAGTAATGTCGTCTGTCCACCACGCAGAATAAAACGTGATATATGAGGTGCTATCAGCCCGACAAAGCCGATGTTGCCAACACAAGAAACGCAGACGGCTGTCAGGATTATTGGCGCGGCTACACGCAACAACGCCAGACGAGAACTATTCACGCCTAATCCGGTTGCAACCTGATGACCAAGCAGAGCAATATCCGCCGTCCGGGCTGTGAACAGCAATAAAAGAGCGGCTGGCAACATCCAACAGGCTGAAATACCGACTAACATCCAGTTGGCTGCATGTAGGCTTCCCGATAACCACATCAATGCAGTTTGTACGTCACGAATATCTGCTGTGGTCATAAATACACCGATCCCCGCGGCGAAAAACCAGGAAACGCCAATGCCGATCAAAACAAATCGCGGGCGGGAAATATCGCGTGCACAGAAAATCACCACTAACGCAACGAATAAGCCGCCAGCAAGGCCAGCCACTGGACGCCAGAACATCCCCAGCATTGGAAACTGGAAAATCAGCCACAGCACTGCCACGCTACATCCATCCTTGACCCCGATAAGACCGGGATCCGCAAGGCTGTTACGAGCAATAGACTGCATTGCGGCTCCCGCCATACCTAACATGGCTCCGCATAGCAACGCCATGATGACTCTCGGCAAGCGAATATCCTGCACAATATAACGTGTGTCTGTGTTCACATTTTCTGGAGAGAACAACGCTCGTCCGACTTCCGATGCCGGGACAGAAAAAGAACCATGCATCAGACCGAATATCAGTATTCCAACAGCAAACAGAGACAGTCCACCAAGCAACACCAGATTTTTAGGGCGTACCAGTGTCGAAAACTCACCAACACGTAGCGGGCGTAACCCAACGTTCATTATCCGGCTCATTTGAACATCCTCGTCGCCATAATGACAAAAACAGGTGCACCAACTAATGCCGTCATGACACCTGTCGCCAGCTCATGGGGCGTGAAAAGCGTCCTGGCAATAATATCTGCCAGTAATAGCAGTAAGGCTCCGACACAAGCTGAAAGAGGTAGCAGAACGCGCAGATCCGTTGATACCAGACGCCGGACAATCTGCGGTACGAGCAAGCCGACAAAACCAATCGGGCCAGCAATCGATACGGCCGCGCCACAGAGCAACGCGATCGCAATCAGAGTGAATGTTCGCGTGCGTAGTACCGAGACGCCCAGGCCCTGCGCCATGCGATCGCCCAGTGCCAACATGTTAAGAGAGGGCGCAAGATAAAGAGCTAATACAAATCCCCCCAGAGAAAACCAGGCGGACGTACCAAGCGTCGCCCAATCCAACCCCGCTAAATCACCCGCTAACCATGTCCGCATCGCCAACAACGTTTGTTCGTCAAGAATCAGGATTGCAGCCGTTATTGAGGAAACGAACGCCGATAGCGCCACGCCGCATAAGGTAACTTTCATTGGCGTTAACCCTGAACGTCCTGCGGAAGAGAGCAGCAATATCAGCAGGAACAGTACCGCGCCTCCCGCTGATGCCAGCAATGGACGCCCAACAGGAAATACCAGTCCTAGTGCACTGGCAGCAACGACAGCCAGGGCGGCTCCGGCATTTAAGCCTAAAATATGTGGCTCCCCCAATGGGTTACGAATGACAGCCTGCAACAAAGCACCAGCAACACCAAGAGAAGCACCAGTAAGCAATGCTGCCGCCAAACGCGGCAAACGGAGTCTTATAATCACGTTGTGATCGAAGTTTTGCGGTTCAAAATGGAAAAATGCCTGCAACACCGTTTGTGGTGCAATAAATCGGGCACCAATCCCAGGATATACAACGCATCCCACCAGCAGTAAGGTGAGGAAAAAAACAGTAACCAGCCCCGTGCGCATCATACTTTTTCTACACCACGAAACGGCATGAAAAACGGTTTTCCCGTCAGAGGATTTATTGATGCGTGAACATCAACGTCAAAGACAGCTTTCACCAGCTCAGGCGTGCAATGCTCCCCCTCATTCAACACACGCACCACTTTCCCCTGGCGTAAAAATATCAGCGTATCGCCATAATTGACGGCAAAATTCAGATCATGCAACACCACAACGACTGTACGCCCGTGATGACGCGTTAAGTCATGTAATAACTCAAGAATTTCAACCTGATAACGTAAATCAAGCCAGGTTGTTGGTTCATCCAGCAGGATATAAGGCGTCTTTTGCGCCAACACCATCGCAATCCAGCACCGCTGGCGCTGCCCACCAGAGAGTTTTTCAACAGGTAAATGCGCAAACTCCTGCGTACCGGTTAATTTCAGGGCCTCTTCTACCGCCTGCTCGTCAGCGTCGCTCCATTGACGTATAAAATTCTGCCAGGGAAAGCGCCCGCGCGACACCAGTTCATAAACGGTTAAGCCCTCCGGCAATAATGGCGACTGCGGTAAGATCCCAAGTCTGCGGGATAACGCTTTCGTTGGTTGCTCGTGAATCGCTTTGCCATCAAGCAATATCGAGCCGCCCATGGGTTGCAATATACGCGCAATGGTACTGAGCAACGTCGACTTTCCACAGCCGTTTGCCCCAACCAGAACGGTCATTTTCTCTGTGGGAACGGAGAAAGAAACACCATCAACAATGATGTTCTTGTGATACCCGGCAGAAACATTGTCGAGGATCAGCCCCTGCCCTTTTGCGTTATGTGCCACGTGTACGCCAACTTAATCAAAGACAAACAAAAATAAAACTCATTCTCCTTTGAGAGTTTGACGCCACAAAATGTAGTAGTCAAGAAGTTAAAAGCCACACAAAAACAAGGTAAATAACAGGTAAAATCTTTTTGAAAATAAAAATTAAAACATTAAATATTAATGGGTTAAAAACAATCAACCTGCATTAAATCATCGTGAAAACACCTGTAGCATTTTTTCGTTATTTCTCATTTACTACTACATTATTGCATGATTGAATGATTCTCAATTACATATCCGATGGCGAAATAACAAACGGATAGTGCTTAGTGAGCAACAAGAAACAATTTTCACTCGCGACAATCCGCGAGTTTTTGGGATAAAAGACTAAATGGCTAAGTTCACACCTTCATTCTCAGGAGTCAAAGGTCGGGCGCTCTTTTCACTGCTCTTTGCGGCACCGATGATTCATGCAACAGACACTGTAACGACCAAAGATGGCGAAACCATCACGGTTACCGCGGATGCGAATACCGCAACTGAGGCGACCGACGGTTATCAGCCTCTGAGCACCTCCACGGCGACATTAACCGATATGCCGATGCTGGATATTCCGCAGGTGGTCAATACGGTTAGCGATCAAGTTCTGGAAAATCAGCATGCGACGACGCTGGATGAGGCGCTTTATAACGTCAGTAACGTGGTGCAAACCAATACATTAGGCGGGACTCAGGACGCTTTTGTACGTCGTGGGTTTGGTGCAAACCGGGATGGCTCCATCATGACCAACGGCCTGCGAACCGTACTTCCTCGCAGTTTCAACGCCGCAACAGAACGTGTGGAAGTGCTAAAAGGCCCGGCCTCCACGCTGTATGGCATTCTCGATCCTGGTGGGCTGATTAACGTCGTGACAAAGCGCCCGGAAAAAACGTTCCATGGTTCTGTCTCAGCCACGTCCTCCAGTTTTGGTGGTGGTACAGGGCAACTTGATATCACAGGTCCCATTGAAGGCACTCAACTGGCCTACCGCCTGACGGGGGAAGTGCAGGATGAAGACTACTGGCGGAACTTCGGTAAAGAGCGCAGTACATTTATTGCCCCATCACTCACCTGGTTTGGTGATAATGCAACAGTAACCATGCTCTATTCACATCGGGACTATAAAACGCCATTCGATCGCGGAACAATTTTCGATCTTACGACGAAACAGCCCGTAAACGTTGATCGAAAAATACGTTTCGACGAACCGTTTAATATTACAGATGGTCAGTCCGATCTGGCGCAACTCAACGCAGAATATCATCTCAATAGCCAGTGGACTGCGCGCTTTGATTACAGCTACAGCCAGGATAAATACAGCGATAATCAAGCTCGCGTTACCGCGTATGATGCAACAACAGGAACGCTGACACGGCGTGTTGATGCAACTCAGGGCTCTACTCAGCGCATGCATTCTACTCGTGCGGATCTGCAAGGGAATGTCGATATCGCTGGATTCTATAATGAGATTCTGGGCGGGGTGTCATATGAATATTATGATCTTCTGCGCACAGATATGATTCGCTGTAAAAACGCTAAAGATTTCAATATCTACAGCCCTGTTTATGGCAATACCAGCAAATGTACAACGGTCTCGGCATCGGACAGTGATCAGACGATCAAACAGGAGAGCTACTCAGCTTATGCTCAGGACGCGCTCTATCTGACCGATAACTGGATTGCCGTCGCCGGGATCCGCTATCAGTATTACACGCAGTATGCGGGTAAAGGCCGTCCTTTTAATGTCAATACTGACAGCCGCGATGAGCAATGGACTCCCAAACTGGGGTTGGTCTACAAACTGACGCCATCGGTATCCTTATTTGCCAATTATTCGCAAACATTTATGCCGCAATCGTCAATTGCCAGCTACATTGGCGATCTTCCCCCGGAATCATCTAATGCTTACGAAGTCGGGGCAAAATTCGAGCTGTTCGATGGTATAACCGCAGATATTGCGCTGTTTGATATCCATAAACGCAACGTGTTGTATACCGAAAGTATTGGTGACGAAACCATCGCCAAAACGGCAGGCCGCGTTCGTTCAAGAGGGGTAGAAGTCGACCTTGCGGGAGCATTAACTGAAAATATTAATATTATTGCCAGCTACGGCTATACCGATGCTAAGGTTCTGGAAGATCCTGATTATGCAGGAAAACCATTGCCGAATGTTCCTCGTCATACCGGTTCGCTATTCCTGACCTATGACATTCATAATATGCCTGGCAATAACACGCTGACGTTTGGCGGTGGCGGACATGGCGTAAGCCGTCGTTCAGCAACCAATGGGGCTGACTACTATCTGCCGGGCTATTTCGTTGCCGATGCCTTCGCCGCATATAAAATGAAATTGCAGTATCCGGTCACTCTGCAATTAAACGTCAAAAACCTGTTTGATAAAACGTATTACACCTCTTCCATAGCCACAAATAATCTGGGTAATCAGATTGGCGATCCGCGTGAAGTGCAATTCACGGTGAAAATGGAATTTTGATAAAAAAAGCCCGGTATGTTTACCGGGCTATATTTTATTCTCCTGGCGGGAATTATCAGACCTCAATCTCCGCCATATCACCTTTCTCTTGCAACCAGTTACGGCGGTCTTCCGAGCGTTTCTTCGCCAGCAGCATGTCCATCATCGCGTCAGTACGCTGATCGTCTTCATCATCAATGGTTAACTGCACCAGACGGCGAGTATTCGGATCAAGCGTGGTTTCGCGCAATTGCATCGGATTCATTTCGCCCAGACCTTTAAAACGCTGGACGTTAGGCTTGCCTTTTTTGCGTTTTAACTGCTCAAGCACGCCCTCTTTTTCTTCTTCCGTCAGCGCGTAATAAACCTCTTTCCCGAGGTCAATGCGGTAGAGCGGTGGCAGAGCAACGTAAACGTGGCCGTGTTTCACCAGCGTGCGGAAGTGCTTTACAAACAGTGCGCAAAGCAACGTAGCAATGTGCAGGCCATCGGAGTCCGCATCCGCCAGGATACAGATCTTGCCATAACGCAACTGGCTAAGGTCGGCGCTGTCAGGATCAATACCGATCGCCACTGAAATATCATGCACTTCCTGCGAGGCCAACACTTCATCAGAAGAGACCTCCCAGGTGTTAAGGATCTTACCTTTCAACGGCATGATCGCCTGATATTCACGATCGCGCGCCTGCTTGGCTGATCCACCTGCGGAGTCACCTTCCACGAGGAACAGTTCGGTACGATTGAGATCCTGCGCGGTACAGTCAGCCAGTTTGCCAGGCAACGCCGGGCCACTGGTCAGCTTTTTACGTACCACTTTCTTCGCCGCACGCATACGACGCTGGGCGCTGGAAATCGCCATCTCCGCCAGCAATTCAGCAGCCTGGACGTTCTGGTTCAACCACAGGGTGAACGCATCTTTCACCACGCCAGAAACGAATGCCGCACATTGACGCGAAGAGAGACGTTCTTTGGTCTGCCCGGCAAACTGCGGATCCTGCATTTTTACTGACAGCACATATGCGCAGCGATCCCAGATATCTTCCGCTGACAGTTTCACGCCGCGCGGCAGAATGTTGCGGTATTCACAGAACTCGCGCATCGCGTCCAGCAGGCCCTGACGCAGACCATTAACGTGCGTCCCGCCCTGCATCGTTGGGATCAGGTTGACGTAGCTTTCGGTCAGCAGTTCGCCACCTTCCGGCAGCCACAAGAGCGCCCAGTCCACCGCTTCGGTATCGCCAGAAAAATTACCGATAAACGGTTTTTCCGGCAGCGTCGGCAAGCCATTTACCGCTTCCGCGAGGTAATCATTCAGACCGTCCTGATAGCACCAGCGTTGTTCGGTATTGTTGATCTCATCTTTAAAAGTGATCTCAACGCCGGGGCACAGTACCGCTTTGGCTTTCAGCACATGCGTAAGGCGCGAAACAGAAAAACGCGGGCTGTCAAAGAAGGTTTCATCCGGCCAGAAATGTACGCTGGTGCCGGTATTGCGTTTACCGCAAGTGCCGACAACCTGCAAATCCTGTACTTTTTCGCCATTTTCAAACGCGATGTTATAAATCTGGCCATCGCGGCGCACGTTGACTTCTACGCGCTTTGACAGGGCGTTAACCACCGAAATCCCCACGCCGTGCAGGCCGCCGGAGAACTGATAGTTTTTATTGGAGAACTTACCACCCGCGTGCAGACGGCAGAGGATCAATTCGACCGCCGGAACACCTTCTTCCGGGTGAATATCCACCGGCATTCCACGGCCATCGTCAATGACCTCCAGCGACTGGTCAGCATGTAAAATAACGTCCACGCGTTTTGCGTGACCGGCCAGTGCTTCATCGACACTGTTATCAATAACTTCTTGCCCCAAATGGTTTGGGCGAGTGGTATCGGTATACATCCCCGGGCGGCGGCGAACCGGCTCAAGCCCGGTGAGTACCTCAATGGCATCAGCGTTATAAGTTTGCGTCATGGTTTAAGTTAGCAATTCGAGTTGATCGTCAGAGATGGTGCAGACCAAGAAAATCGACGATCGGGTTGAAATAATCTTCGAAGCCCGTGAATGCGTGGTTGCCGCCTTCTATTACAGTCTGGCGGCAGGAGGCGTAGTACGCCACCACCTGGCGGTAATCCAGCACTTCATCTCCCGTCTGTTGCAGCAGCCAGATAAGATCCGGTGCTTCCAGTGGGTCAATCTGCATGACTTTGAGATCGTAAATATGGCGTGACTCTAGCACATATTGCTGCCCGGTGTAGGGGTTCTCGTTCTGACCGAGATAGTCCGTCAGCAGTTCAAACGGGCGCACAGCCGGGTTTACCACTACCGCTGGCAGCATAAAACATTGCGACAACCAGGTAGCGTAATAACCCCCAAGTGACGAACCAACGATACCCAGCGAATCACCACCATGTTCCAGCACAATGGATTCCAGCAGTTCTGCCGCATCGGAAGGATACGGCGGCAACTGCGGAATAATCATCTCAACGTCAGGGTGATGCTCCGCCAGCCAGTTTTTCAACAAGCTCGCTTTCGCTGAACGCGGCGAACTGTTGAATCCATGCAAATAAAGAAGCGTTGACATCAGTAGCCTTCTGAAGCGGTATCTGGTTGGAAACGAGTGTCCGCCAGGCGGTGCACTTCGGTAGTCAGGGTGCCATCGGCATGGAGTTCCAGCGTACGCCAGCCAGGGGCAATAGTGTCCAGCGTAAAGTTGGAACAGTGTGGTTTAAACTGCACACAGGTTGACGGCGTTGCCAGCAGGCGGCGACCATTCCAGTCGAGATCGAGTTCCTGATGGATATGTCCGCACAACAGATATTTGACGTGCGGAAACTTCACCAGCACGTTATCCAGTTCACCCGCGTTACGCAGACTGTGCTGGTCAAGCCAGCTACAACCCGCAGGCAACGGATGATGGTGCAGCAGCAGCAAAGTATGACGTTCTGGCGCATCGGCCAGTTTACGTTCCAGCCAATCAAGCTGAAACTCGCTCAACTCGCCGTGCGGTACGCCAAACACCTGGCTATCCAGCATCAGGATTTGCCATTGCTCACCAATAAACACACGCTTCGCCGGGGAGATGCCCGCATCCTGTAATGCGCTGTACATCGCAGGCTGGAAATCATGGTTACCCGGCAGCCAGACGCAGGGCGCACGAAAGCTTGCGATGCCTTCTGCAAAGTGCTGATAGGCCGCAGAGGATTGATCCTGTGCCAAATCACCTGTCGCGACAATCAGGTCGAATTCGTGCTGGTGTGGGCGAATCGCCTCCAGCACCGCCTGATAGCTCTCCCAGGTGTTTACCCCCAGCAGGGCTTCGTGCTTTTGTGCAAACAGGTGAGTGTCGGTAATTTGTAAAATCCTGACTCTGGCCTCACCAGCCAGAGGAAGGGTTAACAGGCTTTCCAAATGGTGTCCTTAGGTTTCACGACGCTAATAAACCGGAATCGCCATCGCTCCATGTGCTAAACAGTATCGCAACCAGTCCGCTAAAAACTGATTAATTTGATGCTTTTCGTCGCGTTGATGCAACTTTTTATTAGGATAATCATACCGCGCTTTAAAGCGAAAAATCTGCTGACTTGAACACACTTCAGCCACCATCGCGTCATGATACAGACGCACCGTCATTGACGGAAGGCTCCAGTAACTGATTGCAGGTGCAATCTGTTCAATTGTCACCAAGGTAGTGTATCGGGTCGATTCCACAATCGTTAACCGATATTGTGCGTTTGCCACCTGATAGCTTACAGTTTCGCCGGGTGCGTCATTGCGCGGCAACAAACGGCGCAATTGTGAAAAGTTCATCTCGCACAGGCGCATCATTTCAGGAAAGTCAGGTGTGTAACGCTTCATTTATGCCCACTCATTTTTTAACGCTTGATGATGCAGTTGCAGCCATTGCAAAGCGATGACCGACGCTGCGTTGTCGATTTTCCCCTCTTCTACCCACTGGTATGCCTGCTCCCTGCTTACCACATAAACGCGAATATCTTCGTTTTCATCAGCCAGACCGTGAATACCGCTTGCGGTCGTGGCGTCCACTTCGCCCACCATAATTGACGAACGCTCACTGGTGCCGCCCGGGCTTGCCAGAAAACTTAACACCGGTTTGATCCGTTTGACTATCAGTCCCGCCTCTTCAATCGCTTCGCGACGGGCGACATCTTCTACGCTTTCACCTTCTTCGATCATCCCGGCAACCATTTCCAATAACCAGGGCGTTTCACTGGTGTCATACGCGGCAATCCGAATCTGCTCAATCAGCACAACTTCATCGCGTACTGGGTCAAAGGGTAGCAAGACTGCGGCGTGCCCGCGCTCAAAAATTTCCCGCCGGACCTCATGACTCATTTGCCCGTTGAATAGACGATGACGAAATCTATAAAGATCTAATGAAAAAAAGCCGCGATAAAGTGTTTCTCGTGCAATAATTTCTACATCGTTTTTGCCAAATGTAACGGGCAGGTTGTCTGGCTTAAGCATTGTTAATGTCCTGACACTAATAGTGAATTAAATGTGAATTTCAGCGACGTTTGACTGCCGTTTGAGCGGTCATGTGTTAAATTGAGGCACATTAATGCCCTATGGCACGTAACGCCAACCTTTTGCGGTGGCGGCTTCTGCTAGAATCCGCAATAATTTTACAGTTTGATCGCGCTAAATACTGCTTCACCACAAGGAATGCAAATGAAGAAATTGCTCCCCATTCTTATCGGCCTGAGCCTTTCTGGGTTCAGTACGTTGAGCCAGGCCGAGAACCTGATGCAAGTTTATCAGCAAGCACGCCTTAGTAACCCGGAATTGCGTAAGTCTGCCGCCGATCGTGATGCTGCCTTTGAAAAAATTAATGAAGCGCGCAGTCCATTACTGCCACAGTTGGGTTTAGGTGCAGATTACACCTACAGCAACGGCTATCGCGACGCGAACGGCATCAACTCTAACGCGACCAGTGCGTCCCTGCAGTTGACCCAGTCCATTTTCGATATGTCGAAATGGCGTGCGCTGACCTTGCAGGAAAAAGCGGCCGGAATTCAGGACGTCACTTACCAGACCGATCAACAAACTCTGATCCTCAACACCGCGACCGCTTATTTCAACGTGTTGAATGCGATTGACGTTCTTTCCTATACCCAGGCGCAAAAAGAAGCGATCTACCGTCAGTTAGATCAAACCACCCAACGTTTTAACGTGGGTCTGGTGGCGATCACCGACGTGCAGAACGCCCGCGCACAGTACGATACCGTGCTGGCAAACGAAGTGACCGCACGTAACAATCTCGACAATGCCGTTGAGCAACTGCGTCAGATCACTGGTAATTACTACCCGGAACTGGCGGCGCTGAATGTTGAAAACTTTAAAACCGACAAACCACAGCCGGTGAACACTCTGCTGAAAGAAGCTGAAAAGCGTAACCTGTCGCTGTTACAGGCACGTTTGAGCCAGGACCTGGCACGCGAGCAAATTCGCCAGGCGCAGGACGGTCACTTACCGACTCTGGATTTAACGGCCTCTACCGGAATTTCTGACACCTCCTACAGTGGTTCGAAAACCCGTGGTGCGACCGCAGGCCAGTATGACGACAGCAATATGGGTCAGAACAAAGTGGGCCTGAGCTTCTCGCTGCCGATTTATCAGGGCGGAATGGTTAACTCGCAGGTGAAACAGGCGCAGTACAACTTCGTGGGTGCCAGCGAGCAACTGGAAAGCGCACACCGTAGCGTCGTGCAAACCGTGCGTTCCTCCTTCAACAACATTAATGCATCTATCAGTAGCATTAACGCTTACAAACAAGCCGTTATTTCCGCCCAAAGCTCATTAGACGCGATGGAAGCTGGTTACTCGGTCGGTACGCGTACCATTGTTGATGTATTGGACGCCACCACGACGCTGTACAACGCCAAGCAAGAACTGGCGAATGCACGTTATAACTACCTGATTAACCAGTTAAATATTAAATCAGCTCTGGGTACGTTGAACGAGCAGGATCTGCTGGCATTGAACAATGCGCTGAGCAAACCGGTTTCCACTAACCCGGAAAACGTCGCGCCGCAAACGCCGGAACAAAATGCTATCGCTGATGGTTATGCACCTGATAGCCCGGCACCAGCCGTTCAGCAGGTATCCGCACGCACTTCCACCAGTAACGGTCATAACCCTTTCCGTAACTGATGACAACGACGGGGCTTCGGCCCCGTCTGAACGTAAGGCAACGTAAAGATACGGGTTATCTGCCGCATTCTTCCCCCTTCTCGCTTCAATTTCGACCAGCCATCCTCTATTCTGATGGGTATTTACCACTGGTTCCGGAAGACAAAAATGAAACGGACAAAATCCATACGCCACGCATCGTTCCGCAAAAACTGGAGCGCACGCCATCTGACACCTGTCGCTCTTGCTGTTGCCACTGTTTTTATGCTGGCGGGCTGTGAAAAGAGTGATGAGACCGTGTCTCTGTATCAAAACGCTGATGATTGTTCAGCCGCAAACCCAGGCAAAAGCGCAGAATGCACCACCGCGTACAACAATGCGCTGAAAGAAGCCGAACGTACCGCGCCGAAATACGCCACCCGTGAAGACTGTGTTGCCGAATTTGGCGAAGGTCAATGCCAGCAGGCACCTGCCCAGGCAGGCATGGCACCAGAAAACCAGGCGCAGGCCCAGCAATCCAGCGGAAGCTTCTGGATGCCGCTAATGGCAGGTTACATGATGGGTCGTCTGATGGGCGGCGGAGCGGGTTTTGCACAGCAACCGCTGTTCTCCTCAAAGAACCCTGCCAGCCCGGCTTACGGTAAATATACCGACGCAACCGGTAAAAACTATGGCGCAGCCCAGCCAGGCCGCACCATGACCGTACCGAAAACAGCAATGGCACCAAAACCAGCGACCACCACCACCGTTACCCGCGGCGGCTTTGGCGAGTCTGTTGCCAAACAAAGCACCATGCAGCGTAGCGCAGCCGGCACCTCTTCTCGTTCAATGGGTGGTTAATACCGATGGAAAGAGTCAGTATTACCGAGCGCCCGGACTGGCGCGAAAAAGCCCACGAATACGGTTTCAATTTTCACACCATGTACGGCGAGCCGTACTGGTGTGAAGATGCCTACTACAAGTTGACCCTCGCCCAGGTTGAAAAACTGGAAGAAGTTACCGCCGAACTGCACCAGATGTGCCTGAAAGTGGTGGAAAAAGTGATCGCCAGCGATGAGCTGATGACCAAATTCCGCATTCCAAAGCATACCTGGAGCTTTGTACGTCAGTCATGGCTGACCCACCAGCCGTCGCTTTATTCACGTCTTGATCTGGCGTGGGACGGTACAGGCGAACCTAAGTTACTGGAAAATAACGCTGATACGCCAACATCACTGTATGAAGCAGCGTTCTTTCAGTGGCTCTGGCTGGAAGATCAGCTTAACGCTGGCAACCTGCCGGAAGGCAGCGATCAGTTTAATAGCCTGCAAGAAAAGCTGATTGATCGCTTTGCCGAGCTACGTGAACAGTATGGCTTTCAGTTGCTGCATCTCACCTGCTGTCGCGACACGGTGGAAGATCGCGGCACTATTCAGTATTTGCAGGACTGCGCGACCGAAGCTGAAATCGCTACCGAGTTTCTGTATATCGACGATATCGGTTTAGGTGAAAAAGGTCAGTTCACGGATTTACAGGATCAGGTCATCGCTAACCTGTTCAAACTATATCCGTGGGAATTTATGCTGCGCGAAATGTTCTCTACCAAGCTGGAAGATGCTGGCGTACGCTGGCTGGAACCGGCGTGGAAGAGCATTATCTCCAACAAGGCGCTTCTGCCACTGCTGTGGGAGATGTTCCCGAATCACCCGAACCTGTTGCCCGCTTATTTTGCGGAAGATGATCATCCGCAAATGGAAAAATATGTGGTTAAGCCGATCTTCTCACGTGAAGGTGCAAACGTGTCGATCATTGAGAACGGTAAAACCATTGAAGCGGCGGAAGGCCCGTATGGCGAAGAAGGAATGATTGTTCAGCAATTCCATCCGCTGCCGAAATTTGGCGACAGCTATATGCTGATTGGAAGCTGGCTGGTGAACGATCAACCTGCCGGAATTGGCATTCGTGAAGACCGTGCATTGATCACCCAGGATATGTCTCGCTTCTACCCCCATATTTTTGTTGAATAATACTGCTTAAAATTGCCCCGATAACCGGGGCAATTCATTATTAATCCGCAATTCATAACTCCAATCAATATATAACCACATACATCTCTACATTTTATTTAACATTAATAATCAATCTAATGTTAAATCGTCATATACAGACGGTTTTGTAATTAAAACAAGTAAAGAAATCACAATACAAGCCACTGATATTCCTTAAATATTTTGTTTTTATTACATTAAAATTTGATTTAATAATAAAAAAACAATGCCGCAGAGATCACACTACACAATATTGAATATTGTTATTGATATATCGCCACCCTACTATCCATTAAAGATAAATATTCATTTCAGAGAATGACAATATATTAAAAAACAACAAAAACATTCTCACTATTTATTTAACCTGCATCTTCATTCATAAAATGAATTTATTAGTCCTATCTCAACAGTCGATATTCATCATTATTATATATTTGCGTTATATAAGGAGATATATCCATGTTTGATAAATACAGAAAAACACTGGTAGCCGGAACTGTGGCATTAGCTCTGGGTTTATCTGCAACTGGCGTGATGGCTGCAGGTTTTAAACCAGCGCCACCAGCCGGGCAACTCGGTGCTGTCATCGTTGATCCCTACGGTAATGCACCTCTGACCGCTGTGGTTAATTTAGACAGTCACGTCATTTCAGACGTCAAAGTTACCGTCCACGGTAAGGGCGAAAAAGGCGTTGAAATCAGCTATCCCGTGGGTCAGGAGTCACTAAAAACTTATGATGGCGTACCGATTTTTGGTCTTTATCAGAAATTTGCAAACAAAGTGACCGTTGAATGGAAAGAAAACGGCAAAGCCATGAAAGATGACTACGTGGTGCAGACTTCAGCCATCGTCAACAATTACATGGATAACCGCTCCATCTCCGATCTACAGCAGACCAAAGTTGTTAAAGTCGCCCCCGGTTTTGAAGACCGCCTCTATCTGGTTAATACCCATACCTTTACCGCACAAGGTTCCGATCTCCACTGGCACGGCGAAAAAGATAAAAATGCCGGTATCCTCGATGCAGGCCCGGCAACCGGTGCACTGCCTTTTGATATCGCCCCCTTTACCTTCATTGTCGATACCGAAGGTGAATATCGCTGGTGGCTGGATCAAGACACCTTCTATGATGGCCGTGACCGCAACATCAACAAACGTGGTTATCTGATGGGTATCCGCGAAACACCGCGTGGCACCTTTACCGCAGTACAAGGCCAGCACTGGTATGAGTTCGACATGATGGGCCAGGTGCTGGAAGATCACAAACTGCCGCGTGGATTCGCTGACGCTACCCATGAATCCATTGAGACGCCTAACGGCACGGTACTGCTGCGCGTAGGCAAGAGCAACTACCGTCGCGATGATGGCATACACGTCACGACCATTCGTGATCACATTCTTGAAGTCGATAAATCGGGTCGCGTTGTCGATGTATGGGATCTGACAAAGATCCTCGATCCGAAACGTGATGCTCTGCTTGGCGCACTGGATGCCGGCGCAGTTTGCGTTAACGTTGATCTGGCCCACGCGGGTCAGCAGGCAAAACTGGAACCGGATACACCGTTCGGTGACGCTCTGGGTGTAGGACCAGGCCGTAACTGGGCGCACGTTAACTCCATCGCATATGACGCCAAAGATGACTCAATTATTCTCTCCTCTCGTCATCAGGGCGTAGTGAAGATTGGTCGTGATAAGCAAGTGAAATGGATCCTTGCACCATCCAAAGGCTGGGAAAAACCGCTGGCCAGCAAACTGCTGAAACCTGTGGATGCCAATGGTAAACCTATCGCCTGTAACGAAAATGGCTTATGTGAAAACTCGGATTTCGACTTCACCTACACCCAACATACCGCATGGATCTCCAGCAAAGGTACGCTCACTATCTTTGATAATGGCGACGGTCGCCATCTGGAACAGCCCGCCTTACCGACCATGAAATATTCACGCTTCGTGGAATATAAGATTGATGAGAAGAAAGGTACTGTTCAGCAAGTTTGGGAATACGGTAAAGAACGCGGTTACGATTTCTATAGCCCAATCACCTCCATCATCGAATATCAGGCCGACCGTAACACCATGTTCGGCTTCGGCGGTTCCATTCATCTGTTCGACGTCGGTCAGCCTACCGTCGGTAAGTTGAACGAAATCGACTACAAAACCAAAGAAGTGAAAGTGGAAATCGACGTGCTGTCTGATAAACCCAACCAGACTCACTATCGCGCGCTGTTAGTCCATCCAAAACAGATGTTTAAATAATTAAGAAGGGAATAAAAATGTCGAAATTAGGGATCTCATCACTGCTTAAAAGCGTGCTACTTACCGCTACTCTGGCGGTTTCATTTACTGCTTCCGCCTTCACCGAAGGCACGGATTATATGGTTCTGGAAAAACCCATTCCGAACGCCGACAAAACGCTGATCAAGGTTTTCAGCTATGCCTGCCCGTTCTGCTACAAATATGACAAAGCAGTTACCGGCCCGGTATCGGAGAAAGTGAAGGATGTCGTCGCTTTTACCCCATTCCATCTGGAAACCAAAGGTGAATACGGTAAGCAGGCAAGCGAAGTCTTTGCAGTATTGATTAATAAAGATAAAGCGGCCGGCATTTCTTTATTTGATGCTAACTCGCAGTTTAAGAAAGCCAAGTTTGCTTACTACGCGGCTTATCACGACAAAAAAGAACGCTGGTCTGACGGTAAAGATCCGGCTGCTTTTATCAAAACCGGTCTGGATGCCGCAGGTATGAGCCAGGCGGATTTTGACGCCGCACTGAAAGAGCCTGCGGTACAGGAAACACTGGAAAAATGGAAAGCGGCCTATGACGTAGCCAAAATTCAGGGCGTTCCGGCCTATGTCGTCAATGGTAAATACTTGATCTATACCAAGAGCATTAAATCTATCGACGCTATGGCAGACCTTATCCGTGAGTTAGCAAGCAAATAACAGGGAAACAGGCTATGGGTATTAAGGGAATGTGGAAAGACCTTAGCACTTCACCGGTGAACACGCTGGTAAGATGGCAGGAACAACGCTTTTTATGGTTGTTAATGGCTGTTGCGATGGGCGCGCTGATTATCCTGGCGCACTCTTTCTTCCAGATCTATCTCTACATGGCACCCTGTGAGCAGTGTGTTTACATTCGCTACGCCATGTTTGTGATGGTTATTGGTGGATTGGTTGCGGCGATTAATCCGAAGAATATCGTCCTTAAGTTGATTGGCTGTGTGATGGCCTTTTACGGCAGCGTTATGGGACTGAAGTTTTCGCTCAAACTGAACGATATCCATCATGCAGTGCATAACCCGGACCCCGATTCACTGTTTGGCGTACAGGGTTGCTCGACCGATCCCACTTTTCCCTTTAATCTGCCGCTGGCACAATGGGCTCCAAACTGGTTCAAGCCTACCGGGGATTGCGGCTATGATGCGCCAATCGTTCCTGATGGCGTCACACTGAGCAGTATGCAGCAGTGGTTTGTGGAGATGTATCAGCAATCTGAAGGTTGGTATCTGCTACCACCGTGGCACTTTATGAACATGGCACAGGCCTGTATGTTGGCTTTTGGTCTCTGTTTGTTGCTGCTACTGGTGATGAGCGGTGCGTGGGGACTTAAACTGCTGAGAAAGTAAGGTAATGCAAACCGAAGCCAACAATTTGGCTTCGGTTTTCTTCATCTATTAACCTACCTGCACCGATAGCATACTTAAACTCCCCATTTCTATGCCATCGACTGGAATGGTAATTGCCTCTTGCCCATCCCATGCGCCTAAAATATACAAAAGCGGTAGATAGTGTTCCGGTGTTGGGTTCGATAACGCCCCGCCCTCATGGTCCAGGTAGTTCACCAGAGGATGCTGTTCCACCGGCCCTTGCCACGTCAAATTCGCTTTCACATACTCATTGAACGACATCGCCCACGGATACGGTGAGCTGTCACCATGCCATTTTACTGTGCGAAGGTTATGCACCACGTTGCCGCTGGCGACTAACATTATTCCTTCATCGCGCAGCGCCGCCAGTTTACGCCCCATTTCGAAATGCCAGGCGATGGGTTTAGTACTATCGATACTCAACTGCACCATCGGAATATCAGCTTGCGGATACATCTTAATCAGCACGCCCCACGAACCGTGATCAAAACCCCAGGCTTCTTGATCCAACGTGACAGGGGCTGGCGCTAACAATTCAACCAGACGTTGCGCCAATGCTGGCGATCCTGGAGCCGGGTAATGAGTGTCGTAAAGCGCCTGCGGAAAGCCACCAAAGTCATGAATAGTGGGCGGCGCTTCCATCGCAGTAACTCCTGTTCCCCGGGTAAACCAGTGAGCCGAAACCACAACAATCGCTTTCGGGCGCGGTAACGTCATCCCCAACTTGTGCCAGCTACGGGTATATAGATTATCTTCCAGCACGTTCATCGGGCTACCGTGACCTAAAAACAATGCTGGCATACGTGTTGAAGACATGATGATATCCTTAACTAAAGGTGTCATTTTGATATCCTCACAATACGCTTGTTCGGCGGAGTAAGAACCCGGATAACAATGATGATCATCATCAGTTATTTTGAAGATCCGCCTGAAGGTGAAGATTTATAAGGAGTAGTCGATGTCAGTACCTCTCATTCTGACCATACTGGCGGGGGCAGCCACGTTTATTGGCGCGTTTCTCGGCGTTCTCGGGCAAAAACCCTCGAACCGGCTACTGGCGTTTTCGCTAGGATTTGCAGCGGGGATCATGTTGCTTATCTCATTGATGGAGATGCTACCTGCCGCATTAGCCGCTGAAGGGATGTCCCCTGTTCTGGGCTATGGGATGTTTATCTTTGGTCTGCTGGGCTATTTTGGTCTGGACCGTATGTTACCGCATGCGCATCCGCAGGATTTAATGCAAAAATCGGTGCAACCGTTACCAAAATCGATCAAGCGTACTGCCATTCTGCTCACTCTTGGCATCAGTCTGCATAACTTCCCGGAAGGTATCGCTACCTTTGTAACGGCAAGCAGCAATCTGGAACTGGGCTTTGGCATCGCGCTGGCCGTTGCATTACACAATATTCCTGAAGGTCTGGCAGTTGCGGGTCCTGTTTATGCAGCTACGGGGTCAAAACGAACAGCGATTCTGTGGGCGGGAATTTCTGGGCTGGCGGAAATACTCGGCGGCATTCTGGCGTGGTTGATCCTCGGCAGCATGATTTCACCCGTCGTTATGGCGGCAATTATGGCGGCGGTGGCTGGGATTATGGTGGCGCTCTCTGTTGACGAATTAATGCCGTTAGCGAAAGAGATAGACCCCAATAATAACCCGAGCTATGGCGTGCTATGCGGAATGTCAGTGATGGGATTCAGTTTAGTGCTGCTACAAACGGCAGGAATTGGCTAAAAACAATTTCAGATGTTGTCCTATACATGGACAACATCTGCTGGCTCCCATAAAGCCCTATTCTAGCTTTTCGGCCGTCTCTTCTCTCGTACTGTTTAAGTATTTGTTTCGCGCTTCCAGCAGTGCGTCTCTATCCTGGCGAAAAGCCCGACAATAACGTTTCAAATGCAGGAAATAACCCACTACAACCAGCGCAATCAATACAATCCAGTACCAGGCGATAAACATCCTTTTTACCCTTAATATTTAACAATACTAAACATTTGGCGCATAAATTTCACATACCCTTTTCGGATATATTCATATGGTCGCATAATAACGGAACAAATATATGATTTTGATCATAATGAAAAAGGTTGGCTGATATCAGTGAAATTTTTTCATAGAAAAAGAGGGGATATTTACATTCCGTCAGGTGAAGACAAAATAAAACCGAAGCCTGCTACCGCTTCGGTTTCTTTGATTATCGCGCCAGTTTAAGCAGCCGTTTTCAGCTAGCTTTACGCTCATGCGCCTGCCGATACGCCACCAAATCTTCAATGGTGACCAGCGCCATATTGTGTTTATTGGCAAATTCAATGCATTCTGGCGCACGCGCCATAGTGCCATCATCATTAGTCAATTCACACAGCACACCTGCTGGTTTAAAGCCTGCCAGCGTCACCAGATCGATAGTCGCTTCAGTATGACCACCGCGAGTCAGTACCCCCCCCGCCTGTGCACGCAATGGAAATACGTGACCCGGACGATTGAGGTCAGAGGGTTTCGCATCATCGGCAATGGCGGCACGAACGGTCGTAATACGATCAGCAGCAGAAACACCGGTAGTCACACCTTCAGCAGCTTCAATGGTTACGGTAAAACCGGTGCCATAGGCACTGGTGTTATTTTCTACCATCATTGGCAGATCAAGTTGTTTACGGCGATCCTCGGTAATGCACAGGCACACAATACCGCTACCGTGGCGGATGGTCAGCGCCATCTGCTCAACGGTCATGGTTTCTGCCGGGAAGATCATATCGCCTTCGTTTTCACGGTCTTCGTCATCAAGCACCATTACACCGCGTCCTTCACGCAGCGCAGCCAGTGCATTTTCAACACGTTCGAAAGGCGTACCAAAAGAGGAAAGTAGCGTCTGATTCATGGTAAAAAAACCTCACTAAAATTATGGTTACCAGAATCAGGGCAGTCTTAGGAGTGGCGGCATACAGCCAAAATAACGTGAGCGGGTCCATGCCCGACAGAATCGTTACTCTCTCCCATCCGGACTTTAACCGTCGGCCCCGGAATTACACCGGATCTGCTGTCCTTTGAGTTTGCACCCAAAGCGCTCGCGGGCTTTCAACTATGTTGATTTACCGCCGGTGGGGAATTTCGCCCCGCCCTGAGAATAAGCGAGATCACTATAACGCTAATGGCTAGCGGCAGCAACGCTGCAGGTTCACATAATTCTGGTTTATGCCTGTCTCTTATCGCACTACAATGTTACTCAATACCTATCAGTTCAGGGAAACTACAATGATTGACCCGAAAAAAATTGAGCAAATCGCTCGCCAGGTTCACGAATCGATGCCTAAAGGAATCAGGGAGTTCGGGGAAGATGTGGAGAAGAAAATCCGCCAAACCCTACAAGCGCAGTTGACGCGTCTCGATCTGGTAAGCCGTGAAGAATTCGACGTTCAGACGCAGGTCTTGTTACGGACTCGTGAGAAACTGGCATTGCTGGAACAGCGCATCAGTGAACTGGAAACACGCTGCACCCCGACAGCAGAAACTCAATCTCCACCAGCTATCCCACCAGTTGATAAGCCTGAATAAAATAAACAAAAACGGGCCAAATGGCCCGTAATATCAATGTTCTAATTCCAGTTCTCTTGGCTGTGTCATCTGCTGGCAATACCATGCATAGCGGGCGCAAAACCAGGTTCGATGTTCTTCATCCATATTACCGGTGACGGCCAGAATATCGACCGGGCGGCCTTCAGTATGCATTCTGGCAAAACTACGCGCCAGGAAATCGAAATTATTTAAAGAATTAAGACTATGATCCATAAGCACATCCTCCGGTTATCGCATACCTTTTAAGGCTATATGCTTTTTCTGATTTCAGTATTCCTTAATCAGTGTAGTGCCTTTAAACATAACGTGCGTAAATATATTGTTTCGGATCACACTTTTTATCGAAAAATAAAAAATAACATTAATGGACTTCCCCTTTTAAAACATCACCAACACATGTTATTATTAGCAAAGGCAAATGTAAGAAAGGAAACAATACCATTGTAAACAATGCGTCACTGAATGGACGATGGAGTGACAAATGATTTTATTTACCGACTATAACGCACCTTATCTTTTTGCTATTTCCTTTGTACTATTGATCGGTTTGTTGGAAATTATTGCCATTATCTGTGGCCATATGCTCTCCGGCGCTCTTGATGCACATCTTGATCATTACGATTCCATAACCACAGGTAATATTAGCCAGGCACTTCATTATCTCAATATTGGAAAACTGCCAGCCCTCGTCGTCCTCTGTCTGTTGGCAGGCTTTTTTGGCCTCATTGGCATTCTTCTTCAGCATGTCTGTGTCATGCTCTGGCAAACACCACTCCCAAACCTGTTCGTAGTTCCAGTTAGTTTACTGCTCACAATTATCATGGTGCATTATACCGGCAAGGTGATTGCGCCCTGGATCCCTCGCGACCATAGTACTGCCATTACAGAAGAAGAATATATTGGCTGCATGGCATTAATTACTGGTCATCAGGCCTCTTCCGGAAAACCCTGTGAAGGAAAACTCACTGATCAATTTGGTCAAATACACTATTTATTACTGGAACCCGAAAAAGGGATATTCTTCAATAAAGGCGATAAAGTATTAATTATTTGTCGACTTTCTACAACGCGGTATTTGGCTGAAAAAAATCCCTGGCCAAACATATTGTAATTATTTAATTAAAAGGAAATTTAATAATGGATGATATTGTCAACTTAGTTCCGTCATGGATGTTTACCGCGATTGTTGCCGTATGCATTCTATTTATTATCGGTATTATTTTCGCGCGGCTTTATCGTCGGGCATCCGCCGAGCAGGCATTTGTCCGTACCGGATTAGGCGGGCAAAAAGTAGTCATGAGCGGCGGCGCAATTGTTATGCCTATCTTCCATGAAATAATCCCCATCAATATGAATACATTGAAACTGGAAGTCAGTCGCTCGACAATTGATAGTCTGATCACGAAAGACCGTATGCGCGTCGATGTGGTTGTCGCTTTCTTTGTGCGCGTAAAACCTTCAGTTGAAGGAATTGCCACCGCAGCTCAGACGCTGGGGCAACGCACTCTGTCGCCTGAAGATTTACGTATGCTGGTCGAAGATAAATTCGTCGATGCCCTACGTGCGACAGCGGCACAAATGACGATGCATGAGTTGCAAGATACGCGCGAAAACTTCGTTCAGGGAGTGCAAAATACCGTTGCAGAAGACTTATCGAAAAACGGCCTGGAACTGGAAAGCGTGTCACTCACCAACTTTAACCAGACCTCCAAAGAACATTTCAACCCGAATAATGCCTTTGACGCTGAGGGTTTGACCAAGCTGACCCAGGAAACAGAACGTCGCCGCCGCGAACGTAACGAGGTTGAACAAGATGTAGAAGTTGCGGTTCGTGAAAAAAACCGTGATGCGCTGTCGCGGAAGCTGGAAATTGAACAGCAAGAAGCGTTTATGACCCTTGAGCAGGAGCAGCAGGTGAAAACCCGCACTGCCGAGCAGAACGCAAAAATTGCTGCTTTTGAAGCTGAACGTCGGCGTGAAGCAGAGCAAACGCGTATTCTTGCTGAACGTCAGATTCAGGAAACCGAAATCGACCGCGAGCAGGCCGTCCGCTCCAGAAAAGTTGAGGCTGAACGTGAAGTTCGCATTAAAGAAATCGAACAGCAACAAGTCACCGAAATCGCCAACCAAACGAAATCGATCGCCATTGCGGCCAAATCGGAACAACAATCGCAGGCAGAAGCCCGTGCCAACCTGGCTTTAGCAGAAGCAGTAAGCGCCCAGCAAAACGTAGAAACGACACGTCAGACCGCCGAAGCTGACCGTGCCAAGCAGGTAGCGCTGATTGCAGCAGCACAGGATGCGGAAACCAAAGCAGTTGAACTGACCGTGCGGGCGAAAGCAGAGAAAGAAGCTGCAGAAATGCAGGCGGCAGCCATTGTTGAGTTAGCCGAAGCTACGCGTAAAAAAGGCCTGGCAGAAGCAGAAGCGCAACGAGCGTTGAACGACGCCATCAACGTACTTTCTGACGAACAAACCAGCCTTAAATTCAAGCTGGCACTATTGCAGTCTCTGCCTGCTGTAATCGAGAAATCCGTTGAGCCGATGAAGTCTATTGACGGTATCAAGATTATTCAGGTCGATGGCTTAAATCGTGGCGGCGCTGCGGGTGATGCGACATCAGGCAGCGTTGGCGGAGGAAACCTGGCGGAGCAGGCATTATCAGCCGCTCTTTCTTACCGTACACAGGCACCGCTTATTGACTCTCTACTTAATGAAATCGGTGTTTCAGGCGGTTCGCTGGCGGCACTGACTTCACCATTGGCTTCATCGATTCCCGTCGCAGATAAAGTAGAATAAATCTTCTTATATTCACATCCCTGGCTCAAAAAGCCGGGGATTTTTTATATCTACGTTCCAGCAAAAAGTGCAAATGATCAGACTGTTGCAGCGTTTTGCGTGACCGCTCGGGGAAGACCAAACTGCATCAGAGAAAGCATTGTGCGGGGTCTGTCACTCATCAACACTCGGAGAGTCAGTAAGGGGTTGAAACGGAAAAGCCCCTCCCAAGGAAGGGGCCTTATAGAAGGAAAGGGTTATGATGAAGTTCGTCATCATACTGGTTGTGTTGTTACTGTTAAGTTTCCCGACTTACTAACAACTCATCAGAGGGAGAGAAATCCTCCCTTACCCTTGTTCCTTTACCTTAGGTTGAAAAAACAACAGCGCCAATAGCTCTACCTGGCACGAAGCGAGATCTGCGAACCGCTTTCCAGTTAGCCTTTTTTATCCTGTTGGATCTTCTTGATGATGTTGGTTGTCGAGCAACCATCTTCGAAATTGAGCACCAGCACTTCACCGCCGTTGGCCCAGACTTCTTTACTCCCGGCGATCTCTTCCGGTTTATAGTCGCCGCCTTTCACCAGCAGATCCGGCAGGATCCCGGCGATCAGGCGCTGCGGCGTATCTTCTTCAAATGATACCACCCAGTCGACCGCTTCCAGTGCGCCCAGTACAATCATGCGCTGTTCGAGCGGATTAACCGGACGAGAATCCCCTTTCAGCCGTTTAGTGGAGGCATCGCTGTTCACGGCGACAATCAAGCGATCGCCCAGTTTACGGGCATTTGCCAGATAGGAGACGTGCCCGGCATGCAAAATATCGAAGACGCCGTTGGTCATCACCACTTTTTCACCGCGTTTACGCGCCGCGGCTACAGCCAGCTTCAGTTCTTCTTCAGTCATCACGCCAAAGCCGGTGTCCGCACGTCCACGTACTGCGTTTTCCAGCTCGATCGGTGAAACCGTGGACGTCCCCAATTTACCGACAACAACGCCTGCTGCCGCATTCGCAAAGAAGCAAGCTTCTTCCAGTGAATTACCCGCAGCCAGCGTTGCCGCCAGCACGCCAATCACCGTATCGCCTGCGCCAGTTACGTCATAAACTTCCTGCGCCTGAGTTGGCATATGCAGCGGCGCTTTCCCCGGTTGCAGCAGTGTCATCCCTTGTTCAGAACGGGTTACCAGCAGCGCAGAGAGTTCATAATCGGCAATCAGTTTCATGCCGCGTTCAACAATCTCTTCTTCGGTCTTACATTTACCAACAACAGCTTCAAACTCAGAGAGATTCGGCGTCAGCAGCGTAGCGCCACGGTAACGTTCAAAATCAGTACCTTTTGGATCAATCAGCACCGGAACGCCCGCTTTACGCGCTAGTTGGATCATATGCTGTACGCTTGCCAGCGCGCCTTTGGCGTAGTCAGAAAGCACCAGCGCGCCAATCGAACCCAGCGCCTGATTAATCCGCTCGTGCAGTGGCTGCGGATCGACGCCTTCGAAACCTTCTTCAAAGTCCAGGCGAATAAGCTGTTGGTTACGGGAAAGCACCCGCAGTTTGGTAATGGTTGGATGCGTCGGCACAGAAACGAAGTCGCATTTTACGTTCACGTCCGCCAGTGATTTACTGAGCGCGCGCGCCGCATCATCAATACCTGTCAGCCCAACCAGACGCGCGTTAGCACCGAGAGAAGCGATGTTCATCGCCACGTTGGCTGCGCCGCCCGGACGTTCTTCAATGGTATTGACCTTAACCACAGGCACCGGCGCTTCCGGCGAAATACGACTGGTGGGGCCGTACCAGTAACGATCCAGCATCACATCACCAACCACCATCACTCCAGCACGTTCAAACTCTGGCAGCGTTACTTTCATTCCTGTCTCCTGAGAGATTCAAAATTTGCGCGCGATAATATCACACTTCATTCCTCCACCAGCCACTTCTGCCAGCTTGCCCGCACCAGTTCACGCTCTGCGGTGAAGCACTCATCCGGCACATGGCCCGGCAACTCCTGTAACGCCAGGTGGTGAAGTTCATCGCGAAGCGTAGTGTAAGCACGGGTTAGCGCCATCGCTTCCCGCTCTTCCATAATGTCGTTTTGCGCCAGCAGTTCCAGAATGCGCACGTTGTCTGACCAGCGCGTTAACTTTGGTTTTTCATGAGCGTAGCGCAACACCAGATATTGGGTAATAAATTCGATATCGGTAATTCCGCCCTCATCGGCTTTGATATCAAAGCGATCGCGATGTTTATTGCCGAGATGAGCGCGCATTTTCTCGCGCATTTCCCGCACTTCCGTTTGTAGGTTTTTACCTTCACGCGGCAGTGTCATAATTTCCCGACGCACCGCGTCGAATTGCGCTGTCAGTTGTGGATCGCCATACACCACACGCGCACGCACCAACGCCTGATGCTCCCACGTCCAGGCCTCGTTTTTCTGATAATCGGCAAACGCTTCTGTGGAGGTAACCAGCATTCCCGCCGCTCCGGACGGGCGCAGCCGCGCATCCACTTCATACAAAATGCCGGAAGAAGTACGTGTGCTGAACAGGTGCATAATGCGTTGCGCCAGACGCAGATAAAACTGCCGTCCGTCGATTTCCCGATCGCCGTCGGTCATTACATCCATCGGGCAATCGTGCAGGAAGATCAGATCAAGATCAGAACTGTAGCCTAACTCCCAGCCCCCCAGCTTACCGTAGCCGACCACCGCAAAACCGCGGCCTTCGCGTTCACTCAGGTGATTCGGTTTACCATAGCGGGCAACCATTTGTCCCCATGCTTGCTGTACCACAGCATCGATCATCGCCTCCGCCAGCCAGGTTAAGTGATCGCTCACTTTCATCACTGGCAGCGTTCCGGCAATATCCGCGGCAGCAATACGTAACAACTGTGCCTGTTTAAATTGACGCAACGCCTCAAGCTGCTGTTCTTCATCATCTTCTGGCACGCGCAGCAAATACTGGCGCAGTTCATCACGATATGCATCAGTCGCCGTCGGCTGGTAGAGCGTGTTCGGATCGAGCAGTTCATCCAGCAATAATGGATAACGCGCCAGTTGGCTGGCAATCATCGGAGATGCAGCGCACAGCGAAATCAAATGTTTAAGCGCCGCCGGAAATTCACTGAGCAACTCAAGATAAGTGGTACGAGTGACAATCCCCACCAACAAGGCGGTAATACGCGACAGCGTGACGGCGGCATCTTCACGCCCACAAACGTCACTCAGCAGATGCGGCATCAGATGGTCGAGTACCTGACGTCCGCGCGGCCCGATGGTACGTTTGTCTAACTCTTTACGGAAATCGGCAATCAGCGCCAGCACTTGTTTGCGATCATCCTCGCTAAGATGCGCCAGCACCGGCGTGGTGTCATCTTCCTGCAACGCATCCTGCCACAACTCACGCCACTGCTCCGATAGCGACTCTTCCTGAGTTTCGCTTTCGTCATCGCCAATCAGTTCGTTAAATACCCGGCGCACATTGGTCATATGTCCGATCAGCGCTCCGGTCAGTTGCAACCAGTCAGCGAAATCCATCGCCCACGCCAGCCGCGCACGGTTAAGCTCATCGGCTGGAAGCGTCTGGGTTTGTTCATCATTAATGCTTTGCAGCAAGTTTTCCAGACGACGCAGAAACAGATATGCCACTCGCAATTGTTCGGCATCGTTTTCAGAAAGCAGATGCAGCGCGGCAATGGCGCTGAGTGTTGGCAGTAAAGAGCGTGATTGCAGCGACGGTTCGCGTCCACCGCGAATGAGCTGAAACACCTGGACGATAAATTCAATTTCACGAATGCCACCGGCACCAAGTTTGATGTTGTCAGTAAGGCCACGACGGCGGACTTCACGGGCAATCATCCCTTTCATGTTGCGTAGCGACTGGATCACGCTGAAATCGATGTAACGGCGGAAAACAAACGGACGCAGCATCGAACGCAATTCGTTAGCATAAACGCCATCGCTATCGCCCATAATCCGCGCCTTGACCATCGCGTAACGCTCCCAGTCACGCCCCTGTTCCTGGTAATAATCTTCCAGCGCCGCGAAACTCAGCACCAGCGGGCCACTTTCACCAAACGGGCGCAGCCGCATATCCACGCGATAGACAAAGCCATCTTGCGTCGGTTGATCCAGCACTTTAATCAGCCGCTGGCCCATGCGGGTAAAGAACTGAGCATTATCCAGTTCGCGACGTCCTCCCTGCGTGCAACCATGTTCCGGCCAGGCAAAAATCAGATCGATATCCGAGGAGAAATTCAGTTCTCCACCACCCAGCTTACCCATGCCTAAAATCAGCAGCGGTTGCGCTTCGCCCTGCGCATTACACGGCGTTCCCCATTCGCGGCAGCAGGCGTCATACAGCCAGTCACGCGCCGCGACAATCAGCGTCTCCGCCAAATGGCTGAGTTGCTGCAAAATGTTCTCTTCCGCAACCAGCGCCAGTGTTTGCGCCCAGGCAATACGCACCATAATGCGCCGACGGAACAGCCGCAGTTCGCGCATTAAGCTGGCTTCATCGTTTACATCACTGAGCGCCTTCTGTAACCATGCAGCGTAATGCTGCCATTCGTCGGCCTGCGGTGGTTCGCTTTCCAGTTCCACCAACCACTCTGGATGCGCAATCACACTGTCCTGCACAAAATCACTGAAGGTAAGTACTGACTTCGCCTGTGAGCTAAGTGATTCCTCGGCTAAAGGCGCTGGCAGCCGCTCAACAACGGTCTGCCAGTACTGCTGTAACGGTGAAGAGAGCGGCTTCATACGCGATTTTATCCTTGCCTGATTAACGTTTTCCGCTGTGCAACCAGAACGGTTCCTGATTGTTTGCCTCATTACGGAAATGTTCAATTTCAATGCGTTGCCCGGTCGCAATAGCGTGACGCAGCCCCTGCCAGTTCTCCAGCCAGGCTTGCGCGACGAGAGGATCGTAATAACCTGCCAGCAGCAATACGGAGTCAATATCACGCGTAAGACGTGGCAACTGATCACGATAGCGATCGCCCAACGGCTGGCAAAAAACACTTTTCAGCTCAGCGGCGTGGCGGGAGAGATGGATATCAGCAAAGCGTTTAAAGGAATCACTCATTTTGCTCTGCGCTTTGCTATCTAAAAACGGCTGCCAGGCTTTGCTTACCAGCCATTCGGTCAACGCCAGTTTCGCCATTGCCGTTTCGGTAGAGTAGACAGCCGTTACGGCAGAAACCGCAGAAACAATTGTCGCTTCACATTCGGTCAGCAGATCACGTAAGTGAGTGCTCGCTTTACGTGGGACAATGCCACCGAACAGCATCAGCGTATGACGAACCAGGCCGATGGCTGCCAACACTTGCTCTTTCGCCGCATCGTTGCCGCGTACCCACAGCTCCTCATGATACTGCCATTGCGCTAATGCCAGCTCCAGCGCCGCTTCCAGCCCCTGCTCGACATCCGCTTTTGCCGCAATATGCAGAATAGAGGTGGGTTTAATTTCACGCGCAGGATTGCCCTGTGCCAGGTGATAACCACGTGCGGCTTTGCTCAGGCTGCCCTGACGCAATCCGGTTTGCGATACCAGTTGGCTCGCCAGTTTCAGCACCGCGCGCGTTTCACCGCTAAGTAATTCCAGCTCCAGTTCGCAGATGGGTTCAGCAAATTCACCGGCTTTCACTTCCCCCAAATCGAGGGCAATCTCAATCTGGCTGCCATCAACATCTACCAACCATTTTTCGCGATAAAAATCAGTGCTGAACAGCGGCTGTACGCGGGAAGCAAGATCGGCAGGTAATTCATTGTTTGGCCAGACTTCTACTGGAAACTGTGCCAGATCGAGGTTCGCCTCACTCAACGCAACGTTATATTCCGGTCGCTGGTGTAACCCGCCCGTTACCCGCCCGGCAACTTTCATGGTCATCTCATAGCGACCATTTTCGCCACGAATACGCAGGCCCATATCGTGCCCACGCAGCCAGTTATCCGGCGTTTCGTAGTAGACGTTGAGCAACTGCACGGGGTCATGATGCTCACCGCCCAGCGTATTGAGATGGTCACGCAACGCCTCAACGGCACTGTGATTAACAATAAACTTTAATTCGATTTCCTGAGCCATGGCCTTTACTTATCGGTTATGTCACATAAGTGACGATGAACGGCGAACTAAATGCGATCTTTTTTGTCAGTAGATAGTATTTTGCGCCAAATTGCCATGCAACGAGCATTTTGACGGGCGTAAAAGTTTGAAACAGTGGCAAGAGCTGACACAGAGGATTCCGATTGATGCCGAATGCTTTGCGTAGCGACACTGATGCCACTACTATCGTTCCACTTTCCATGACAATAACGACAGCCTGATGCCAAAATTACGCCTGATCGCACTAACTTTACTCGCGCTTAGCGCCACTGCCGTCTCTCACGCGGAAGAAAAGCGCTATGTTTCTGACGAACTGAATACCTGGGTCCGCAGTGGCCCGGGAGATAATTATCGCCTCGTGGGCACGGTTAACGCCGGTGAGGAAGTGACATTATTACAAACTGACGCCAACACCAGTTACGCCCAGGTGAAAGACAGCTCTGGTCGTACCGCCTGGATCCCGTTGAAACAACTTAGCACAGAGCCAAGTCTACGCTCCCGTGTGCCAGATCTGGAAAATCAGGTCAAAACCCTGACCAATAAGCTCACTAATATCGATAACACCTGGAATCAGCGCACGGCAGAAATGCAGCAGAAAGTGGCGCAGAGCGACAGCGTGATCAACGGGTTAAAAGAAGAAAATCAGAAGCTGAAAAACGAACTGATTGTCGCCCAGAAAAAAGTTGATGCCGCCAGCGTGCAACTGGATGACAAACAGCGCACCATCATCATGCAGTGGTTTATGTATGGTGGCGGCGTGCTGGGGCTTGGCTTGCTGCTCGGTCTGGTATTGCCGCACCTGATCCCAACGCGCAAACGTAAAGATCGCTGGATGAACTAAATCGCCTTCTTCGTCACACTATCTTATTATTAGGAATTGTGTATTTGACGAAGGGAAAATGGCGTGAAGATTTATCTGGTCGGTGGTGCGGTTCGGGATGCGTTATTAGGGCTACCGGTCAAAGACAGAGATTGGGTGGTTGTCGGCAGCACGCCACAACAGATGCTTGACGCGGGCTACCAGCAGGTAGGCCGCGATTTTCCTGTTTTTCTGCATCCGCAAACGCATGAAGAGTATGCGCTGGCGCGTACCGAGCGGAAATCCGGTTCGGGATACACAGGTTTTACCTGTTATGCCGCGCCTGATGTCACGCTGGAAGATGATCTTCAGCGTCGCGATCTGACTATCAATGCGCTGGCCCAGGATGATGACGGCGATATTATCGATCCGTACAACGGTCTGGGCGATCTGCAAAGCCGTCTTCTGCGCCATGTTTCCCCCGCTTTTGGCGAGGATCCGCTACGCGTGCTACGCGTAGCGCGTTTTGCCGCACGTTATGCTCATCTCGGTTTTCGTATTGCCGATGAAACAATGACGTTGATGCGCGAGATGACCCACGCGGGTGAACTGGAACACCTGACGCCCGAACGCGTGTGGAAAGAAACTGAAAGCGCCCTCACAACCCGCAATCCACAGGTGTTCTTTCAGGTACTACGCGATTGCGGCGCATTACGCGTTTTATTCCCGGAGATCGACGCGTTGTTTGATGTCCCCGCTCCGGCGAAATGGCACCCGGAAATCGATACTGGTATTCACACCTTAATGACACTCTCAATGGCGGCGATGCTAAGTCCGCAGGTCGATGTCCGTTTCGCAACGTTATGCCACGATCTCGGTAAAGGGCTAACGCCGCCGGAGCTGTGGCCACGTCATCATGGTCATGGTCCGGCAGGCGTGAAATTAGTAGAACAATTGTGCCAGCGCCTGCGCGTCCCTAATGAAATCCGCGATTTAGCCAAACTGGTCGCGGAGTTTCACGATCTCATCCACACCTTCCCAATGCTGAATCCGAAAACCATCGTCAAATTGTTTGATTCCATCGATGCCTGGCGTAAACCGCAGCGTGTCGAGCAACTGGCGCTGACCAGCGAGGCAGACGTGCGCGGTCGAACCGGTTTTGAAGCGGCAGATTACCCACAAGGACGCTGGTTACGTGAAGCGTGGGAAGTAGCGCAGTCAGTACCAACAAAGGCGGTTGTTGACGCGGGATTTAAAGGCGTGGAGATCCGCGAGGAGCTGACACGACGCCGAATTGCGGCGGTGGCTACCTGGAAGGAACAACGTTGCCCAAAGCCTGAATAAGTTTTGGGCATTTTGCCGGATGCGGCATAAACGCCTTATCCGGCTACATGTCAACGACGGTTGTAGGCCTGATAAGACGCGCAAGCGTCGCATCAGGCGTTGATTGCCGGATGCGGCGTGAACGACTTATCCGGCCTACGCAATCGTGGACAATTCCAGGCATCCGACACTGTTCTTCACATCAAAAGAACACAACGTACACCGCAGCCGCCACAATAAAGCGATAAATGGCGAACGGGATAAACGAAATCCGCTTAATTAATTGCAGGAAGGTTTTAATCGCAATCAGCGCCACCACAAAGGCGGTGAAAAACCCAACGGCAAACATCGGGATATCACCGGTTGTCAGGAACCCCCAACTTTTATAGAGATCGAGCGCCGTTGCGCCCATCATCATCGGCACCGCCAGCAGGAACGAGAACTCAGAAGCGGCGTAACGACTCACGCCCATCAGCATCCCACCAGAAATAGTCGCTCCGGAGCGGGAGAAACCCGGCCACAGCGCCAGACACTGGAAACAGCCAATCATAAACGCCTGACGATATGTCATATCATCCAGACCCGGCGCGCGCGGCTCTTTCGGCTTCAGGCATTCCGCGGCAATCAACAATAGACCGCCAACGACCAGCGCGTACATGACATTTATCGGGTTAAACAATGACTTAATCGTATCGTGGAATAACAGCCCCAGGACAACTGCCGGGAGCATCCCCAGTAAAATGTGGATCAGCGTTAACCGGCCTTTGCTTTCTCCTTCGCGCTGCAATGGACGGCCAAAATGAATGCCAATCAGGCCAAACAAACGCCGCCAGAACATGACAACCACAGCCAGAATCGATCCTAACTGGATAACGACTTCAAAGGTTTTCGCCGTATCGCCCTCAAATCCCAACAAATGACCGACAATAATCATGTGGCCCGTGCTGGATACCGGCAGAAATTCTGTCAATCCTTCGACCACACCCAATATTGCCGCTATCAGCAGCGAGTGCATATCGCTCATCAATAAACCCCTAAATTATAAAAATATACCGCTTGTCCAAACTACTGCAGTATGACCCGCTTATAACCATTTGGTTTAACAGCTATAAAATTAATTATTCTCTTTCAGATTATTGCCACGCTCAATGATTACGCCAACATTAACAGCGCGCGCCACTGCACCTGGCTTGCTGAGTTTGATGCGCACCCACGGAGAGTTAAAGCGAGTCAGTAGCAATTCCGCCACTTCTTCCGCCACGCGTTCCACTAACGCAAAACGCGCCCCCTCGACGTGGCTAACCACCGTTTCTGCGATGTCAGCGTAGCTGAGGCAGTCCGCCACATCATCGCTTTTCGCCGCTTTACGGTTATCCCACGCCATTTCGATATCGAACACCAGCTTCTGCTCGATGGTCTGTTCCCAGTCGTAAACACCAATAGTGGTGATTACCGAAAGTTGCTCTATAAATACAATATCCATCACGACCTGCTCGCTTTTTGGCTAACCCGGATACCACTTCCGGCGAAATGTGCGTATTATCCACGGATTCATCGTTAAACACGAATTTTCAAAACGGAACAGCTTATGAGTGCAATCGCGCCTGGAATGATCCTCATCGCGTACCTCTGCGGCTCCATTTCCAGTGCCATTCTGGTTTGCCGCTTGTGTGGTCTGCCCGATCCGCGAACCAGCGGCTCCGGTAATCCTGGCGCAACCAATGTATTACGTATCGGTGGCAAGGGAGCAGCCGTAGCAGTACTGATTTTCGACGTTCTGAAAGGAATGTTGCCCGTTTGGGGCGCGTATGTATTAGGTGTCAGCCCCTTCTGGTTAGGCTTAATTGCCATAGCTGCCTGTCTTGGACATATCTGGCCGGTTTTCTTCGGTTTTAAAGGGGGGAAAGGCGTTGCCACCGCTTTTGGTGCAATAGCCCCGATTGGCTGGGATTTAACGGGCGTGATGGCGGGAACCTGGCTGCTTACCGTGCTATTGAGTGGATATTCGTCGCTGGGGGCGATTGTCAGCGCGCTGATTGCTCCGTTTTATGTCTGGTGGTTTAAGCCACAATTCACCTTCCCGGTTTCGATGCTCTCTTGCCTGATCCTGCTGCGTCATCATGACAACATCCAGCGTCTGTGGCGTCACCAGGAGACAAAAATCTGGACGAAATTCAAAAGAAAGCGCGAAAAAGATCCTGAGTGATTTTTCAGCCCGTGCTTATCCTTTTCACAGGCTGAATCATAGCCTTACGCAGCCGGTAACTCTGCCAGTGGCCAGCGCGGACGCACACTCACGCCGAGATCCGCCGTCGCGCCTGCTTTAAACCGCACCATTCCGGCATAGGCGATCATCGCGCCGTTATCGGTACAAAACTCCGGACGCGCGTAGAATACCTCGCCACGACGCTTTTTCATCATTTCCGCCAGTTTCGCCCGCAGCGTGCGGTTAGCACTCACGCCGCCTGCCATGACCAGTCGCTTAAAGCCCGTCTGATCCAGCGCTCGCTTACACTTAATCATCAACGTATCGACCACCGCATCTTCAAAGGCGCGAGCGATATCAGCACGCGTCTGGTCGTCGGTGCCGTTGTCACGAATGGTATTTGCCGCGAAGGTTTTCAGGCCAGAGAAGCTGAAATCCAGCCCCGGACGGTCGGTCATCGGACGCGGGAAGACAAAGCGCCCGGCAGTACCCTGGGCGGCCATTTTCGACAGTAACGGCCCGCCTGGATAATCCAGCCCCAGCAGCTTCGCGGTCTTATCAAACGCTTCCCCGGCAGCGTCATCAATGGACTCACCGAGCAACTCGTACTGACCAATACCAGTGACGCTGATTAACTGCGTATGACCGCCGGAAACCAGCAGCGCGACAAACGGAAATTCCGGTGGGTTATCTTCCAGCATCGGCGCTAACAGATGCCCTTCCATATGGTGTACCGGGATCGCCGGAACGCCCCAGGCAAACGCCAGCGAACGCCCGACCGTTGCGCCAACCAACAGCGCGCCGACTAATCCAGGGCCTGCGGTATAGGCCACTGCATCAATATCTTTTGCTGTCAGTCCGGACTCTTTCAGCGCCGCCTGGATCAACGGTACGGTTTTACGCACGTGATCGCGGGAGGCCAGTTCAGGCACTACGCCGCCGTAGTCAGCGTGTAATTTCACCTGACTATACAATTGGTTGGCTAACAAACCTTTTTCATCGTCGTAAATGGCGATGCCGGTTTCATCGCAAGAAGTTTCAATACCCAGTACACGCATGACTTGTTTTACCTCGCTTTATTACCGCGCAGTGTAGGACCAATGCGGGTTGATGTAAAACTTTGTTCGCCCCTGGAGAAAGCCTCGTGTATACTCCTCACCCTTATAAAAGTCCCTTTCAAAAAAGGCCGCGGTGCTTTACAAAGCAGCAGCAATTGCAGTAAAATTCCGCACCATTTTGAAATAAGCTGGCGTTGATGCCAGCGGCAAACCGAATTAATCAAAGGTGAGAGGCACATGCCGGTAATTAAAGTACGTGAAAACGAGCCGTTCGACGTAGCTCTGCGTCGCTTCAAGCGTTCCTGCGAAAAAGCAGGTGTTCTGGCGGAAGTTCGTCGTCGTGAATTCTATGAAAAACCGACTACCGAACGTAAGCGCGCTAAAGCTTCTGCAGTGAAACGTCACGCGAAGAAACTGGCTCGCGAAAACGCACGCCGTACTCGTCTGTACTAATTCCCCGAGAGCGTTGCTCTCCGATCAGACCGAGTTGTAGTTGTAAGGCCGTGCTTCCGAAAGGAATGCGCGGCTTATTTTCGTTTATGAATTGCTAAAAATCGGGGCCTATGGCTGGACGAATCCCACGCGTATTCATTAATGATCTGCTGGCGCGCACTGACATCGTCGATCTGATCGATGCTCGTGTGAAGCTAAAAAAGCAGGGCAAGAATTTTCACGCGTGTTGTCCATTCCACAACGAAAAAACCCCGTCCTTCACCGTCAACGGTGAGAAACAGTTTTACCACTGCTTTGGATGTGGCGCGCACGGCAACGCGATCGACTTTCTGATGAACTACGACAAACTCGAGTTCGTCGAAACGGTCGAAGAGTTGGCGGCAATGCACAATCTTGAAGTGCCATTTGAAGCAGGCAGCGGCCCCAGCCAGATAGAGCGCCATCAACGGCAAACTCTTTATCAGTTGATGGACGGTCTGAATACGTTTTACCAACAATCTTTACAGCAACCTGTTGCTACATCTGCGCGCCAGTATCTGGAAAAACGCGGATTAAGCCATGAGGTAATCGCCCGTTTTGCGATTGGTTTTGCGCCCCCCGGCTGGGACAACGTCCTGAAACGGTTTGGCGACAATCCAGAAAATCGCCAGTCATTGATTGATGCAGGCATGTTGGTAACCAACGATCAGGGTCGCAGTTACGATCGTTTCCGCGAGCGGGTGATGTTCCCCATTCGCGATAAACGCGGTCGGGTGATTGGTTTTGGTGGGCGCGTGCTGGGCAACGATACCCCAAAATACCTGAACTCGCCGGAAACTGATATTTTCCATAAAGGCCGCCAGCTTTACGGTCTTTATGAAGCGCAGCAGGATAACGCTGAACCCCAGCGTCTGTTGGTGGTCGAAGGCTATATGGACGTGGTTGCTCTGGCGCAATACGGTATTAATTACGCCGTTGCATCGTTGGGTACATCGACCACTGCCGATCACATTCAGTTGTTGTTCCGCGCGACCAACAATGTCATTTGCTGTTATGACGGCGACCGCGCAGGTCGTGATGCCGCGTGGCGAGCGTTAGAAACTGCGCTGCCCTATATGACAGATGGTCGTCAGCTACGCTTTATGTTTTTACCGGATGGCGAAGACCCTGACACGCTGGTACGCAAAGAAGGTAAAGAGGCGTTTGAAGCGCGTATGGAGCAGGCCATGCCGCTCTCTGCGTTTCTGTTTAACAGCCTGATGCCGCAAGTTGATCTGAGCACACCTGACGGGCGTGCGCGTTTAAGTACGTTGGCGCTGCCGCTGATTTCTCAGGTGCCCGGAGAAACATTGCGCATCTATCTTCGTCAGGAATTAGGCAACAAGTTAGGCATACTTGATGACAGCCAGCTTGAACGATTAATGCCGAAAGCAGCGGAGAACGGTGTTTCTCGTCCTGTTCCGCAGCTAAAACGCACGACCATGCGTATACTTATAGGGTTGCTGGTGCAAAATCCAGAATTAGCGACGTTAGTCCCGCCGCTGGAAAATCTGGATCAAAATAAGCTCCCCGGACTTGGCTTATTCAGAGAACTGGTCAACACTTGTCTCTCTCAGCCAGGTCTGACCACCGGGCAGCTTTTAGAGCACTATCGTGGCACAAATAATGCTGCCACCCTTGAAAAACTGTCGATGTGGGACGATATAGCAGATAAGAATATTGCTGAGCAAACCTTCACCGACTCACTCAACCATATGTTTGATTCGTTGCTTGAACTGCGCCAGGAAGAGTTAATCGCTCGTGAGCGCACGCATGGTCTAAGTAATGAAGAACGCCTGGAACTCTGGACATTAAACCAGGAGCTGGCGAAAAAGTGATTTAACGGCTTAAGTGCCGAATAGCGATCGGGAAGCCCCCGACAGCCGCACTGAGAGGCAGCGGCAATGATATAAGTACGCCCTCGTAATTATCGTTGGCGGTAAACAACCGTTGGATTTCAGCATTAATATCTGAATGATATCCGGTCAATCGCCCAACACCAACCTCATGAAATAAGTGTGGATACCGTCTTATGGAGCAAAACCCGCAGTCACAGCTAAAACTTCTTGTCACCCGTGGTAAGGAGCAAGGCTATCTGACCTATGCCGAGGTCAATGACCATCTGCCGGAAGATATCGTCGATTCCGATCAGATCGAAGACATCATCCAAATGATCAATGACATGGGCATTCAGGTGATGGAAGAAGCGCCGGATGCCGATGATCTGATGCTGGCTGAAAACACAGCAGACGAAGATGCTGCCGAAGCCGCCGCACAGGTGCTTTCCAGCGTGGAATCTGAAATCGGGCGCACGACTGACCCGGTACGCATGTACATGCGTGAAATGGGCACCGTTGAACTGTTGACCCGCGAAGGCGAAATTGACATCGCTAAACGCATCGAAGACGGGATCAACCAGGTTCAATGCTCCGTTGCTGAATATCCAGAAGCAATTACCTATCTGCTGGAACAGTACGATCGCGTTGAAGCGGAAGAAGCACGTCTGTCCGATCTGATCACCGGCTTTGTCGATCCGAACGCAGAAGAAGAACTGGCACCAACCGCCACTCACGTCGGTTCAGAGCTTTCTCAGGAAGATCTGGACGATGACGAAGATGAAGACGAAGAAGATGCCGACGACGACAGCGCCGACGATGACAACAGCATCGACCCGGAACTGGCTCGCGAAAAATTTGCTGAACTGCGTGCCCAGTATGTTGTAACGCGCGACACCATCAAAGCGAAAGGCCGCAGTCACGCAGCCGCTCAGGAAGAGATCCTGAAACTGTCTGAAGTGTTCAAACAGTTCCGCCTGGTGCCGAAGCAGTTTGACTACCTGGTCAACAGCATGCGCGTCATGATGGATCGCGTTCGTACACAAGAACGTCTGATCATGAAGCTCTGCGTTGAGCAGTGCAAAATGCCGAAGAAAAACTTCATCACCCTGTTTACCGGCAACGAAACCAGCGATACCTGGTTCAATGCAGCGATTGCGATGAACAAACCGTGGTCGGAAAAACTGCACGATGTCTCTGAAGAAGTGCATCGCGCCCTGCAGAAACTGCAGCAAATTGAAGAAGAAACCGGCCTGACCATTGAGCAGGTTAAAGACATCAACCGCCGTATGTCCATCGGTGAAGCGAAAGCCCGCCGTGCGAAGAAAGAGATGGTTGAAGCGAACTTACGTCTGGTTATTTCTATCGCCAAGAAATATACCAACCGTGGCTTGCAGTTCCTCGATCTGATTCAGGAAGGCAACATCGGTCTGATGAAAGCGGTTGATAAGTTCGAATACCGTCGTGGTTATAAGTTCTCCACCTACGCAACCTGGTGGATCCGTCAGGCGATCACCCGCTCTATCGCGGATCAGGCGCGCACCATTCGTATTCCGGTGCATATGATTGAGACTATCAACAAGCTCAACCGTATTTCTCGCCAGATGCTGCAAGAGATGGGCCGCGAGCCGACGCCGGAAGAACTGGCTGAACGTATGTTGATGCCGGAAGATAAGATCCGTAAAGTGCTGAAGATCGCCAAAGAGCCAATCTCCATGGAAACGCCGATCGGTGATGATGAAGATTCGCATCTGGGGGATTTCATCGAGGATACCACCCTCGAACTACCGCTGGATTCTGCGACCACCGAAAGCCTGCGTGCGGCAACGCACGACGTGCTGGCTGGCCTGACCGCGCGTGAAGCGAAAGTTCTGCGTATGCGTTTCGGTATCGACATGAACACCGACCACACGCTGGAAGAAGTGGGTAAACAGTTCGACGTTACCCGTGAACGTATCCGTCAGATCGAAGCGAAGGCGCTGCGCAAACTGCGTCACCCGAGCCGTTCTGAAGTGCTGCGTAGCTTCCTGGACGATTAATCTGTAGGCCGGATAACACGTTCACGTCATATCCGGCACTCGTCTTGCTACTCTAACGCCACCTTTCTGGTGTAATGCCAGTCAGTTAAGCAACTGACTGGCTCTTTTTCGGGGCTGTGGGGTATTTCCAGGGCCTCTCCTTTACCACTCTCGGGAAGGCCCTTTCCCTTCTTGTCGGTAATTTCACAAGTTGTCCCA
>NZ_PYQM01000110.1:0-1114 GCF_003027595.1 Escherichia sp. 20412-1
CTGCGTTGCGTAAACATGGTTGCTGATCTGTGGCACGCGCCTGCGCCGAAAAACGGTCAGGCCGTTGGCACCAACACCATTGGTTCTTCCGAGGCCTGTATGCTCGGCGGGATGGCGATGAAATGGCGTTGGCGCAAGCGTATGGAAGCCGCAGGTAAACCGACCGATAAACCAAACCTTGTGTGCGGTCCGGTGCAAATCTGCTGGCATAAATTCGCCCGTTACTGGGATGTGGAGCTGCGCGAGATCCCTATGCGCCCCGGTCAGTTGTTTATGGATCCGAAACGGATGATTGAGGCCTGCGACGAAAACACCATCGGCGTGGTGCCGACTTTCGGCGTGACCTACACCGGTAACTATGAGTTTCCGCAACCGCTGCACGATGCGCTGGATAAATTCCAGGCCGACACCGGTATCGACATCGATATGCATATCGACGCTGCCAGCGGTGGCTTCCTGGCACCGTTCGTCGCCCCGGATATCGTCTGGGACTTCCGCCTGCCACGCGTGAAATCGATCAGTGCTTCTGGTCATAAATTTGGTCTGGCTCCGCTGGGCTGCGGCTGGGTTATCTGGCGTGACGAAGAAGCACTGCCGAAAGAGCTGGTGTTTAACGTTGACTATCTCGGTGGGCAAATCGGGACTTTTGCCATCAACTTCTCGCGTCCGGCGGGTCAGGTGATTGCCCAGTACTATGAATTCCTGCGCCTCGGTCGTGAAGGCTACACCAAAGTGCAGAATGCCTCTTATCAGGTCGCCACTTACCTGGCGGATGAAATCGCTAAACTGGGACCGTATGAGTTCATCTGCACCGGTCGCCCGGACGAAGGTATCCCGGCGGTTTGCTTCAAACTGAAAGACGGGGAAGATCCGGGATACACCCTGTATGACCTCTCTGAACGTCTGCGCCTGCGCGGCTGGCAGGTTCCAGCCTTCACCCTTGGCGGTGAAGCCACTGACATCGTGGTGATGCGTATTATGTGTCGTCGTGGCTTCGAAATGGACTTCGCTGAACTGTTGCTGGAAGACTACAAAGCCTCCCTGAAATACCTCAGCGATCACCCGAAACTGCAGGGTATTGCCCAGCAGAACAGCTTTAAACATACCTGATAAC
>NZ_PYQM01000111.1:0-1108 GCF_003027595.1 Escherichia sp. 20412-1
ATTTTTAATTTAGCCTCTTCGATTAATTGCTCTTTGGTTAATTCAGTCATTTTTCATTACCGCCCTTTCGGGCGGCCTCCAGACATTAATCGTCGTAGTAACTCATGGCTTCATTTGCAGCATCAACCGGATCAACCTCCCACCAGCAAAAATTTGGGTCGGTTCCTTCAGGTGTCCACGGTTCTAATTCATTTTTTGCCACATTCTCGTCACCAGTAATTTTAAAAACCTGCTCAGAGAATTTTTTCACCCACTCGTTATATTTTTCAGTATTAATGGTTTTCTGAATATTTGACATAGATATTCCTCCGGTTAAGGATTCTATTTTATTTACAGTACTGAATTTAATTATTCAGATTTGGATTATGCTTTCTCTTTCACTTCACGCAGTGCCTGGTAATTAATTTTGCTCATTCATCGCCCCACTCATCACAATATGCTTCGACCGGAGTTTTTCCTGCTTCATAGTCATCACGCCATGCTTCGGCATCAGCAGCACTTCCACCACGTAACTCTGCATAGTCCATTAACAGTTCATGCCATTCTTCAAAACTGACGTTGTTTTTAGTTGAACCAAAATCAGCCATTTTGTTCTTCCTCCTCGTCTTTTATTTCGTGATATGAGTAATTGCAGTAGTTAAAGAAAATTTCTTTTGCTTCGTCATGAATTTCATCAGGTGTCGCATCATCGTCCACTTCGAATACATCCTCAAAATCTCCACCAGCTATTCCCGTTTCAATAATTACTTTGAACTTTCGCATTTCACTATCGCCCTTTCCCACGTTTTCAAACTTTCACCACAGAACGGACAAAATGAAACCCGCACTGGTGATTTAGAAAATTCACCGGAACGCAACATCACCAAATCAGGGCCGCGAGTTAAACTCTCATTCCAGATTTTGTATATCAGCAGACCTTTTCGCGTCGTGTATTCAGCATCATGCTCAAGGGACTTTGCCAGTGCTGCACACGGTTCTATCTTGTTGCCATTAACCTGACATTTTGATTCGCTCACTGGTTGCCTCCTTTGCGAAGCTGGGCGGCTAACTCGTCACACATATGCGTCAAAGAGCAAAATTTGATTGATGGATGTTCGCGCATCATCTC
>NZ_PYQM01000112.1:0-1065 GCF_003027595.1 Escherichia sp. 20412-1
CACCTCAACAGAGACCGTGGCCGGTGTGACGGTGATCCCCGTCACCGGCGTGATGGTTCCGCTGTCCTCCGCCAGCGACGGTCGACCAATATTGGTGACTTTTATCGTACGGGTGATCACTTCTTTTACGGTGACGGCCTTGCCAATACTGCTCACCCAGCCACGGAACACATCGACCGTGCCATTGGGAAAACGGATTTTATAGGCACGGGTATCGCCCTCATCAAACCACCGCAACAGCGCCTGCTGGCCTGCCTCACCGGGCATCCACGCCAGCGTGAAGCTGGTATCTCCGGCGGATTTCTGCCCCTGTCCGGTCGCGGCCCAGTCCGGATCTTCATCATCGAGATAACTGTCGTCATAGGACTCTGCGGTCAGTTCGCCGGGCGTCAGTTCTTTAACTTTTGCCAGACGCGACCAGTCAACGTCTGAAAGCGGGTTCGCATAAGGGTCACCGTTCCCCTTATAAACCCACAGGGTGGTTCCGGCCCCTTTCACCGGTGCCAGAGGATTTGGTGTTGGCATATCGTCCTCACATTTCATAGGTAATGACATAAGTCAGATCGGCTGAACTCCACAGGCCCGCATCATCGTCGCGCCGGTAGTCATAGCCACTGGCCACCATACTGGTGATCAAATCTGACAGTGCCGGGATATCGCTCATCACCGGATAAATCCGGGACTCCATCCACGCATCCAGCGCTGAATCCGGCACCTGAGCAGGCAGGAAAACTTCAATATGCAGCTCCGCCTGCCAGGTATCGCTGTCCAGCTCTTCGCCCGTGTATTCAGCGCCGGTGAGATAAACGGCAATTGCCGGAAAATCCGCCTCATCAAAAACAGCGGGGCGACCATCAAAAAGCGTCGCCCCGGTGTCATGTTTTTCCAGTGCATCCAGTACGGCTGCACGGAGTTCAGTATGTTTCATCGCTTTATTAGTAAGCGTAAACTGACCGCCGTATGTAGCCATTAAGCCAGTATTGGTAACGTAGGTGCCCACTTTTTCAACTAGTGGACACCTGTTATGGAACAGAAAACATTATCCGCAGAACCCCGCAGAACATT
>NZ_PYQM01000113.1:0-1034 GCF_003027595.1 Escherichia sp. 20412-1
CCCAGCATTCCCTGGGTATCGCTGTAACCGTTGTCACCCAACTGCTGGGCGACGTTGCCCCACAGTTGCAGACGCGGATTAAGCTGACCTTCCACCCCGACTTTTAACTCACCGATGTTACGCGCACCGATGATTTCATCGCTGATGCCATCCATCTTCACACTGTAATTGCGGGAGTTATAAATCCAGTTGGTTTCCACAAAAGGCTGGAAGGAACGCTCTTTATGATCATCAAGAGCATTATGGCCTTGCAGATACGCTTTCACCCCCAGACGCGTTTGTAGGTTGCCTTCGGTGCTGTCCTCAACCAGAGTGCCATTGTCTTCAGTATGATTGTCTGCCTTCACATCCATCCACGTCAGTTGCATTTTTGGCTGCAACCAGTAGCTGGTACGCGCATCGGCGCTTTCACCAAGACGGAAGGTATAACCCGCTTCAATGGCAGCGGTTATGCCGTCAGAGTGATATTTCTCACCCGGCAGGTACTCGCCGGAGACGGTGTTATCAAACCAGTTATAGAGCAACCAGCTATCAACATAAGTCCCGGTTTTGTCCGCTTCGTTAGCGTACCAGGTGCCATACACTCCCACACTGTAGCCGTCGATTTGCCCACGTGAGCTGTACCCGGTCAGGTTGGAATGGGTGTGACTCTTGCTGTTGGCATAGCCAGCCATTAAGCCGAGATGCCAGCGATCAAGGTCATTACAGCTCCATTGTGCGAGGTCGCCGCCCAGTTGCAGAACATAACGGTTGCTCTGGGTGCTCAATTCATCCGAACGATCTTTAAAGCGATTATGTCCGCCAATGTTACGCATCCATAGGCTGGTTACTTTCTGCTCGCCGGTCAGCAGGTCGGTGTATTGTGTTTCCCCCAGACGGTCATGCAGTCGGGTATTAAACAGCGTATTTGCCGCCTGAATATTGGCCAGATAGCTGCCAATTTCCGGGCGATACAGATGTTTTCGTTCTGGTTGTGGAACAGATGGCGTAACAGGTGGCTCCGGTGTCACAGGCGGTTCTGGTGTTACAGGGGG
>NZ_PYQM01000114.1:0-1019 GCF_003027595.1 Escherichia sp. 20412-1
CCGGTTCAGCAGGCTGAAATCAGACGGCCTCATATCAGGATCGGCAAAAAACAGGCTGAGTACGGCATACGTCAGCCCGGCAAAATGCATATCCAGTTGTGCATCCTGAAAATAATGCGTGCGGTAAAAATGACGCCAGTCGGCATACTCGGTTGATGACATCCCGGCCAGCATGGCACGCCAGTCCGGACGCCCCATCTCACGCGCCAGTTGCAGGGCAAAAATCAGCTCCCCTTCGTACGCTTTTTTGCCGTTACCGGTGCATCTGTTTTACCCCCCTGAACGGGGGATTTTTCACCTGCCGGAGCCGACATACCACTCAGACGTGCCACCACGTTCCGGCCTGCGGCGATGGCTTCCACCGGCCAGGAGGTCAGGACTTCCTGCATGAGCCTGTCCGTCTCTTCACTTAGTGAGGATAACGCGCCGTTCAGCTCATGGTGATGCCAGAGCGACATGGCCACCAGCAGGGCACCTTCTCTGATGATGTCAGAGAGCGCCTGCTGTTCACTGACACCCTCCCCCCGCTGTTCTTCCTTCTCCTTCACCCAGGCCAGATACTCGAGGCGCTGCAGGGCGGACAGTTCGCTGAGCGTGACAGTCTGTCCGTTATATTCAAACGGTTCCGTTTTCAGAAACATGTGTGTTCTCCGGGAATTTAAGTGGCAGGCTGTGCTGCAGGGGTTGTGACCGTTGCGGTGGCCACGGCGGCGAAAGCGCCACCATTACTCATGACCGGGATAAGCGCGGTACCTTTTGCCACCCCTTTCACCGTGATGACGTTATCCTTCACGGTCACTGTCGCCACATTGTTGTGGTCAGATGATACCCGGAAGGTTTTGTCCGATGCCGTATCCGGCTGAACGGCCACCGTCAGCGTCACCGTTTTCCCCACCTCAACAGAGACCGTGGCCGGTGTGACGGTGATCCCCGTCACCGGCGTGATGGTTCCGCTGTCCTCCGCCAGCGACGGTCGACCAATATTGGTGACTTTTATCGTACGGGTGATCACTTCTTTT
>NZ_PYQM01000115.1:0-1017 GCF_003027595.1 Escherichia sp. 20412-1
TGGCAACGACGAACGCATTCAGTCTGGCGTCACCGCCACTGGCACGCATCTGCCTTCACGGGGATTTACAACGATTTGGCCGCCGCATCAGCCTGTATGTGAACACGGCAGCGGAGGCCATCCGTGCTCTGTCGTTACAGGTGCCCGGTTTTCGCCGTCAGATGAACGAAGGCTGGTACCAGATACGTATTGCCGGGCGTGATGCAGGTGAAAACGAATTATCAGCCCGGCTTAATGAGCCGCTGGCGAATGGTGCGGTGCTCCACATCGTTCCGCGTCTGGCTGGCGCGAAAAGTGGTGGTGTGTTTCAGACGGTGCTGGGTGCTGCGCTGGTAGCGGCTGCCATCTGGATGCCGGGTATCAGTATTGCTGCCAGCAACATTATGTTTTCCATGGGGGCAGCAATGGCGCTGGGGGGTGTCGCACAACTGCTGGCCCCGAAGGCAAAGACGCCGGAGTACAGAAGCACGGATAACGGTAAACAGAACACGTATTTCTCCTCACTGGACAACATGATTGCCCAGGGCAACCCGATGCCGGTGCCTTATGGTGAGATGCTGGTGGGGTCACGACGGATATCCCAGGACATCAGCACCCGTGATGAAGGTAGTGACGGGACGGTGGTGGTTATCGGTCGGCAGGGGTAAATGACATAAAAAAATCCCGCAGAGTTGCGGAGCTGCGGGGACAGACAAAGATTAACGTTAATGAGTTATTTTTGTTTCTGTTACACGGGCAAAAAAACATTAACATGGCGAAATTATAAGCACTGCAGGTATTTTTCGGAAATGTGAAGAAATTCAGAATTTTTATTCAGTCAGTCAACAGACAGGCACCCCACGGGGTGCCTGTTGTTTTTGGGTATAAACAGATTCAGGCATCAGGCTGGACAGGGGGACAGAGTGGGTAAAGGTGGTGGTAAGGCGCACACGCCGGTTGAGGCGAAAGATAACCTGAAATCCACGCAGATGATGAGCGTGATTGACGCGATTGGCGAAGGCCCGGTGGAAGGTCCGG
>NZ_PYQM01000116.1:0-1004 GCF_003027595.1 Escherichia sp. 20412-1
CAGATCGATAACGCGCCGGAAGAAAAAGCTCGTGGTATCACCATCAACACTTCTCACGTTGAATACGACACCCCGACCCGTCACTACGCACACGTAGACTGCCCGGGGCACGCCGACTATGTTAAAAACATGATCACTGGTGCTGCTCAGATGGACGGCGCGATCCTGGTTGTTGCTGCGACTGACGGCCCGATGCCGCAGACCCGTGAGCACATCCTGCTGGGTCGTCAGGTAGGCGTTCCGTACATCATCGTGTTCCTGAACAAATGCGACATGGTTGATGACGAAGAGCTGCTGGAACTGGTTGAAATGGAAGTTCGTGAACTTCTGTCTCAGTACGACTTCCCGGGCGACGACACTCCGATCGTTCGTGGTTCTGCACTGAAAGCGCTGGAAGGCGATGCAGAGTGGGAAGCGAAAATCCTGGAACTGGCTGGCTTCCTGGATTCTTACATTCCGGAACCAGAGCGTGCGATTGACAAGCCGTTCCTGCTGCCAATCGAAGACGTATTCTCCATCTCCGGTCGTGGTACTGTTGTTACCGGTCGTGTGGAACGCGGTATCATCAAAGTTGGCGAAGAAGTTGAAATCGTTGGTATCAAAGAGACTCAGAAGTCTACCTGTACTGGCGTTGAAATGTTCCGCAAACTGCTGGACGAAGGCCGTGCTGGTGAGAACGTAGGTGTTCTGCTGCGTGGTATCAAACGTGAAGAAATCGAACGTGGTCAGGTACTGGCTAAGCCGGGCACCATCAAGCCGCACACCAAGTTCGAATCTGAAGTGTACATTCTGTCCAAAGATGAAGGCGGCCGTCATACTCCGTTCTTCAAAGGCTACCGTCCGCAGTTCTACTTCCGTACTACTGACGTGACTGGTACTATCGAACTGCCGGAAGGCGTAGAGATGGTAATGCCGGGCGACAACATCAAAATGGTTGTTACCCTGATCCACCCGATCGCGATGGACGACGGTCTGCGTTTCGCAATCCGTGAAGGCGGCCGTAC
>NZ_PYQM01000117.1:0-1004 GCF_003027595.1 Escherichia sp. 20412-1
TGGCAACGACGAACGCATTCAGTCTGGCGTCACCGCCACTGGCACGCATCTGCCTTCACGGGGATTTACAACGATTTGGCCGCCGCATCAGCCTGTATGTGAACACGGCAGCGGAGGCCATCCGTGCCCTGTCGTTACAGGTGCCCGGTTTTCGCCGTCAGATGAACGAAGGCTGGTACCGGGTGCGTATTGCCGGTGAGGATACCTCGCCGGAACAGATAATGACACGACTGCATGAGCCGTTGAGCCACGGGGATATCATTCATCTGATCCCCCGGACCGAAGGTGCCAAAAGCGGTGGTGTGTTTCAGGCGGTGCTGGGAGCAGCACTGGTTGTTGCCTCCATCTGGATGCCGGGTATCGGTATTGCTGCCAGCAACATTATGTTTTCCATGGGGGCAGCAATGGCGCTGGGGGGTGTCGCACAACTGCTGGCCCCGAAGGCAAAGACGCCGGAGTACAGAAGCACGGATAACGGCAAACAGAACACCTATTTTTCCTCACTGGACAACATGATTGCCCAGGGCAACCCGATGCCGGTGCCTTATGGTGAGATGCTGGTGGGTTCACGACGGATATCCCAGGACATCAGCACCCGGGATGAAGGCGGTGACGGAAAAGTGGTGGTTATCGGTCGGGGGTGAGAATAAAAAAATACCCACAGTGTTGGCCAGGCTGTGGGGAATACGATGAAAAACCATGTGAAGGAGTTATTTTTATGTACGGTGAAACTGTAACGCTGTGCAATTATCAGCGCCACAGGTATTTTGCAGAAATGTGAAGAAATTCAGAATTTTTATTCAGTCAGTCAACAGACAGGCACCCTCCGGGGTGTCTGTTGTTTTGGGGTATAAACAGATTCAGGCATCAGGCTGGGCAGGGGGACAGAGTGGGTAAAGGTGGTGGTAAGGCGCACACGCCGGTTGAGGCGAAAGATAACCTGAAATCCACGCAGATGATGAGCGTGATTGACGCGATTGGCGAAGGCCCGGTGGAAGGTCCGG
>NZ_PYQM01000118.1:0-943 GCF_003027595.1 Escherichia sp. 20412-1
CCGAAAGGCGATACCGGAGCCACAGGTCCTGCAGGTCCGCAGGGTCCGGCGGGAAGTTCTGACAGCGGGTTGTTTGGCGTCGGTTCTTTTGTTCTTGCAGCGTATTACACGACGAATTACTCGGGGGACATGCCACCGGGCACAACTGTTGCCGGGTCATCACTGTCTGCATGCTGCCTTTCGAATGGTACTCCCCTGATTGCGTCCGATAATGTGGGGGAGACCCGTTTACCGGGGACGTGGCGTGCATGTGGTCCGTTAATATGGACATCTGCTGCGGGTATCAGACAGGCAGGATTATTTCAGCGCATATCATGAGGAGGTCAGGGTGGATAAGGGAAAAGAGATTCTTGCAGTACGAAATGCCGGTTACAACGAATACGGCGGTATAAACTGTGAGGTGCAGTTTGAAGGCGCGGTGAATGAAAAAGGTGAAGCGTTATGGCTGCCATATACGGCAACGGAAACGGATAATACTGAACACGGAAAAGCATTATGGTCTGGTCTGACAGCAGGAAAGTACGGAAGTGTGACCGCCTTTGCTGCCACGGAAGCTGTTCTTGAGGCGGCAAAATCGGTGAAAAGGGAGGAGATTAATCTCTGGCGGGATGTGCAGGAGAATATGGAATACGTGATGGAGTTCAACGGAAGGAAATGGGATTACGGCAAGAAGACATTGTCCAGGATAAGCACGACGCGCCTGATGGCGGAAAAAAACAGTCTTCCGGAAGGCTTTGCGTGGACGGATGGTGAAAATAATGTGGTGCCGGTGACGGCGGCAGACATCATAGCCCTGTCGGATGCGATAGAGAAGGCGATGTTTGCGAAGGGTGTGGAGATTAACACCAGGCAGTTGCAGATGAAAGCAGAGGTTGAGGCGCTGACAGAGCTGAAGTCCATCAGAAGTTATGTTGTTGGCTGGCCTGCCAGTTGAATAAAAAAA
>NZ_PYQM01000119.1:0-909 GCF_003027595.1 Escherichia sp. 20412-1
GCATTATAACGAATGGCATCCGCATAGTGCGTTGGGTTATCGCTCGCCACGGGAATATCTGCGGCAGCGGGCCTGTAATGGGTTAAGTGATAACAGATGTCTGGAAATATAGGGGCAAATCCAATTACAATGGTAATGGCTGGAACGCTGATGATATCGCATTAGCCGTTATTGCACATCCTGATGCTGATAACGCCATGCAGACTACTGCAACATTCGATAACTCCACGCTGATGGGCGATGTGTTCTTCTCAAGCAACTTTGATGAGAACTTCTTCCCACATGGCCGTGATAGCTATCGTGATGCTGACGGTGATGTAGATACTAACGGTTGGGATGGTACTGATCGTCTGGATCTGACCCTGAACAATGGCAGCAAGTGGGTTGGTGCAGCAATGTCTGCGCATCAGGTTGGTGTTGATACTGATAGTGATGGTGTAAATGACTCTTATACCTATGGTGTCAATACCGAAGCTACTGCAACTCTGATCGACATCGCTGCTAATAGCCTGTGGCCTTTATCAACGGTTGGTGTAGAAAACATCGACTCTGAATACAGCGAATTTGATCACATCATCGGTAACGAAGTTTACCAGAGCGGTCTGTTCAATGTGACCCTGAACACTGGTTCACAGTGGGATACCACCAAAACTTCTCTGATCGATACTCTGAGCATCAACAGTGGTTCAACTGTTAATGTTGCTGATTCAACGCTGATTTCTGACTCTATCTCTCTGACAGGTCTTTCTGCGCTGAACATCAACGAAGATGGTCATGTTGCAACTGTAGTGGCACACTAAATTTGGCCACCTGAACAGAGGTGATATGCTCACCTCAGAACAACACAGGTGCTCCAATGAAAAAAAGAAATTTCAGCGCAGAGTTTAAACGCGAATCCGCTCAACTGGT
>NZ_PYQM01000011.1:0-117468 GCF_003027595.1 Escherichia sp. 20412-1
TGGGACAACTTGTGAAATTACCGACAAGAAGGGAAAGGGCCTTCCCGAGAGTGGTAAAGGAGAGGCCCTGGAAATACCCCACAGCCCCGAAAAAGAGCCAGTCAGTTGCTTAACTGACTGGCATTACCCCAAAAGGGACCGTTTATACTGTTATACAGAGTTATTGATTAAGCGGATTTCTTCGCTTTTTTCTCTGCTTTAGCCGGAGCTGCTTCCTTTGCTGCTGGTGCACCTTCTACATAATCACGACCATAGTAGGTATCCAGCAGAATCTGTTTCAGCTCGGAGATCAGCGGATAACGCGGGTTAGCGCCGGTGCACTGGTCATCGAATGCATCTTCAGACAGTTTATCTACGTTCGCGAGGAAGTCAGCTTCCTGAACGCCAGCCTCACGGATAGATTTCGGAATACCCAGTTCTGCTTTCAGCGTTTCCAGCCATGCCAGCAGTTTCTCGATCTTAGCAGCAGTACGGTCGCCCGGTGCGCTCAGACCCAGGTGGTCTGCAATTTCAGCATAACGACGGCGTGCTTGCGGACGGTCATACTGGCTGAATGCAGTCTGCTTGGTCGGGTTGTCGTTTGCGTTGTAACGAATAACGTTACAAATCAGCAAGGCGTTTGCCAGACCGTGCGGAATATGGAACTGGGAACCCAGTTTGTGCGCCATTGAGTGACATACACCCAGGAAGGCGTTCGCAAACGCGATACCTGCGATAGTTGCCGCACTGTGAACACGCTCGCGTGCTACCGGGTTTTTAGCCCCTTCGTGGTAGGACGCTGGCAGGTATTCTTTCAGCAGTTTCAGCGCTTGCAGAGCCTGACCATCAGAGAACTCAGAAGCCAGTACAGAAACATAAGCTTCCATAGCGTGAGTGACTGCATCCAGACCGCCGAAAGCACACAGGGACTTCGGCATATCCATAACCAGGTTGGCGTCAACAATCGCCATATCCGGGGTCAGCGCATAGTCTGCCAGCGGATATTTCTGACCAGTAGCGTCGTCAGTTACAACCGCAAACGGAGTAACTTCAGAACCTGTACCGGAAGTGGTGGTGACTGCGATCATTTTCGCTTTCACGCCCATTTTCGGGAACTTGTAGATACGTTTACGGATGTCCATAAAACGCAGCGCCAGTTCTTCGAAGTGAGTTTCCGGGTGTTCGTACATAACCCACATGATCTTCGCAGCGTCCATCGGGGAACCACCACCCAGCGCGATAATGACGTCCGGTTTGAAGGAGTTCGCCAGTTCTGCGCCTTTACGTACGATGCTCAGAGTCGGGTCTGCTTCAACTTCGAAGAAGACTTCAGTTTCTACGCCAGCCGCTTTCAATACGGAAGTGATCTGGTCAGCATAGCCGTTGTTGAACAGGAAGCGGTCAGTCACGATGAGCGCACGTTTGTGGCCATCAGTAATCACTTCATCCAGCGCGATTGGCAGGGAGCCACGGCGGAAGTAGATAGATTTCGGAAGTTTGTGCCACAACATGTTTTCAGCTCGCTTAGCAACGGTTTTCTTGTTGATCAGGTGTTTCGGACCAACGTTTTCAGAGATGGAGTTACCACCCCAGGAACCACAACCCAGAGTCAGGGAAGGTGCGAGTTTGAAGTTATACAGGTCACCGATACCACCCTGAGACGCCGGGGTGTTGATCAGGATACGGGCAGTTTTCATTTTCTGACCGAAGTAAGAAACGCGTGCCGGTTGGTTATCCTGGTCGGTGTACAGGCAAGAGGTATGTCCGATACCGCCCATAGCAACCAGTTTCTCTGCCTTATCTACCGCGTCTTCGAAATCTTTCGCACGGTACATTGCCAGAGTCGGGGACAGTTTTTCATGAGCGAACGGCTCACTTTCATCAACAACAGTCACTTCACCGATCAGAATCTTAGTATTTTCTGGAACAGAGAAGCCTGCCAGTTCAGCAATTTTATACGCCGGTTGACCAACGATAGCTGCGTTCAGCGCGCCATTTTTCAGGATAACGTCCTGAACTGCCTTCAGTTCTTTGCCCTGCAGCATGTAGCCGCCGTGGGTCGCGAAACGTTCACGCACAGCATCATAAACAGAATCAACAACAACAACAGATTGTTCAGAAGCACAGATTACGCCGTTGTCGAAGGTTTTGGACATCAGTACAGATGCAACAGCACGTTTGATATCAGCAGTTTCATCAATAACAACTGGGGTGTTACCTGCACCTACGCCGATAGCTGGTTTACCGGAGCTGTATGCCGCTTTAACCATACCTGGACCACCGGTTGCAAGGATCAGGTTAATGTCAGGGTGGTGCATCAACGCGTTGGAGAGTTCAACAGAAGGTTGATCGATCCAGCCGATCAGATCTTTCGGCGCACCAGCAGCGATAGCAGCCTGCAGAACGATGTCAGCAGCTTTGTTAGTTGCATCTTTTGCACGCGGGTGTGGAGAGAAAATGATGGCGTTACGGGTCTTCAGGCTGATCAGCGATTTGAAGATAGCGGTTGAAGTCGGGTTAGTGGTCGGAACGATACCGCAAATAATACCGATTGGTTCAGCGATAGTGATAGTACCGAAAGTGTCGTCTTCGGACAGAATACCGCAGGTTTTTTCATCTTTATACGCGTTGTAGATATATTCTGAAGCGAAGTGGTTTTTAATCACTTTGTCTTCAACAATACCCATGCCGGATTCAGCAACGGCCATTTTCGCGAGTGGGATTCGAGCATCTGCGGCAGCCAGAGCGGCGGCGCGGAAGATTTTGTCAACTTGCTCTTGAGTGAAACTGGCATATTCACGCTGGGCTTTTTTTACACGCTCTACGAGTGCGTTAAGTTCAGCGACATTAGTAACAGCCATAATGCTCTCCTGATAATGTTAAACTTTTTTAGTAAATCATCTGCTCGAATACGAGAGTATAGTCAGTGCGATGATGATTTGCTTAACCTTTGAAAATCAAAATCTTACTCGTGCTCACACTCACTGTGATTTACTAAAAGAGTTTAAACATTAGAGTCATTGAACTCTAATGCGTCACTTCCAGGTGGCGTAAGCAAGATTACTCACTTCTGGGTACTGATTGCGTGATCTAGATCAAAATTCAGCAAAGCTGACACCTTTCAGCTCCGCTTTTAGCTACAAAAGCTAATAGTTAATAAATTGTAGTATTTATTGTTGGCTACATTAGCATGTTTTGTACGTCTAGATAACAATAATGAATGATAGTGATTTTAAGCAGTTAGGAGGTGAAAAATGCTGCCAAAAGGCGTATTGTCAGCGCGTATTTTTTACCCTTGGTTATGACTAACATTATCCGGCCTTTGCTTCGGAGCTAACTGTGATTCAGACACTCTTTGATTTTCCCGTTTATTTTAAGTTTTTTATCGGGTTATTTGCGCTGGTTAACCCTGTTGGGATCATCCCTGTGTTCATCAGTATGACCAGCTATCAGACCGCGGCAGCGAGAAACAAAACAAATCTGACCGCCAACCTGTCGGTAGCGATCATCTTGTGGATTGCGCTTTTTCTTGGCGACACGATTCTGCAACTTTTTGGCATCTCGATTGATTCGTTCCGTATCGCGGGCGGCATTCTGGTGGTCACAATTGCGATGTCGATGATCAGTGGCAAACTTGGCGAGGATAAACAGAACAAACAAGAAAAATCAGAAACCGCAATTCGTGAAAGCATCGGCGTTGTACCGCTCGCATTGCCTTTGATGGCAGGGCCGGGAGCGATCAGCTCAACTATCGTTTGGGGAACGCGTTATCACAGCATTGGTTACTTGTTCGGTTTTTTTGTGGCAATCGCGTTGTTTGCTTTATGTTGTTGGGGCTTATTCCGTATGGCTCCCTGGCTGGTAAGGGTTCTGCGCCAGACCGGCATCAACGTGATTACCCGTATTATGGGGTTGTTACTGATGGCATTAGGGATTGAATTTATTGTTAATGGAATCAAAGGGATTTTCCCTGGCCTGCTCAATTAATTCCTTTCATCCGAAACGGAGTCATAGTGCTCCGTTTTTTCGTCATTATTTTTACTTTGGCCCAACGCAGTTATCAGAAGCAAACGAAATAGATAAATATTTTTTCTCATATTACAGCCGGTTATAAGAATATCCTTACCTCGCGCTCCTCCTCATCATGTTATTTTCGCGACATCATAATTCAGGGTCTTGCTGAAGAATAATTGAAATGATATTAGTAATTCCACTGGATTTGGTAGAGGAATGTGCTAAATAATGAGCTGTTGTTAAATTATTGTGCATTTCTCTATCATAATGGTTACCAGAAAAGACAGTCTTGCTTCCTGATTTTCTATCTTTATGTTTTTAAATGATTTTATTGGCAGCTTGATGGGGGGTTTAGGTACTGTCATGGTCAATAAAAGAGAATTGCTTAACAATTTTGCAAAATGTATTGGCGAGCAAGAAGCGCATTTGATACTTTCCGGCCAACCATCAGGCAATTTTATTGGTAATGGGAATTATTAACAATAAAAATTGCTGCAGTAAATAAATGTGTCTCGACAGGGGAGGCACAGTAAGAATCGACGTAAGGTGGTCGTCCGAATCACCAGAATAAACAAAGTCGGTGATAGTAAAGCGTAACGATAAAGTAACCTGGCAGCAGAAAGTCTCCGAATCTGTCCAGGGTCCCAATCCGGGATTACACATGCTGGTTCAAACCAGTAATTATAATGAGGGAGTCCAAAAAACAATGACCAACATCACCAAGAGAAGTTTAGTCGCAGCAGGCGTTCTGGCTGCGCTTATGGCAGGGAATGTCGCGTTGGCGGCTGATGTGCCCGCGGGTGTTCAGCTCGCAGAAAAACAAACGCTGGTGCGCAATAATGGTTCTGAAGTTCAATCATTAGATCCGCACAAAATTGAAGGGGTTCCGGAGTCTAATATCAGCCGTGACTTGTTTGAAGGCTTATTGGTCAGCGATCTCGACGGCCATCCGGCTCCGGGCGTTGCTGAATCCTGGGATAATAAAGACGCTAAAGTCTGGACATTCCATCTGCGTAAAGATGCGAAATGGTCTGATGGCACGCCAGTCACTGCGCAAGACTTTGTATATAGTTGGCAACGTTCTGTTGATCCGAACACGGCGTCTCCCTATGCAAGTTATCTGCAATATGGGCATATTGCCGGTATTGATGAAATTCTCGAAGGGAAAAAACCGATTACCGATCTCGGCGTGAAAGCCATCGATGATCACACGTTAGAAGTTACATTAAGTGAGCCTGTTCCGTACTTCTATAAATTGTTGGTTCACCCGTCTACTTCTCCGGTGCCAAAAGCCGCCATTGAGAAATTTGGCGAAAAATGGACTCAGCCGGGTAATATCGTCACCAACGGTGCCTATACATTAAAAGATTGGGTCGTTAACGAACGTATCGTTCTTGAGCGCAGCCCGACTTACTGGAACAACGCGAAAACGGTTATTAATCAGGTGACTTATTTGCCGATCGCTTCTGAAGTTACCGATGTAAACCGCTATCGCAGCGGTGAAATCGATATGACTTATAACAACATGCCGATCGAGCTGTTCCAGAAACTGAAAAAAGAGATCCCGGACGAAGTTCACGTCGACCCATATCTGTGTACCTACTATTACGAAATTAATAACCAGAAAGCGCCATTCAACGACGTGCGCGTGCGTACAGCGCTGAAACTGGGTATGGACCGCGATATCATTGTTAATAAAGTTAAAGCACAGGGCGATATGCCAGCCTATGGTTACACACCTCCTTATACTGATGGTGCAAAATTAACTCAGCCGGAATGGTTTGGCTGGAGCCAGGAAAAACGTAACGAAGAAGCTAAAAAACTGCTGGCCGAAGCGGGTTATACTGCAGACAAACCGTTAACGATTAACCTGCTATATAACACGTCCGATCTGCATAAAAAGCTGGCCATTGCCGCCTCTTCGCTGTGGAAGAAAAACATAGGTGTTAACGTCAAACTGGTTAACCAGGAATGGAAAACCTTCCTTGACACCCGTCACCAGGGAACTTTTGATGTGGCTCGTGCAGGTTGGTGTGCCGACTACAACGAACCGACCTCCTTCCTGAACACCATGCTGTCGAACAGCTCGATGAACACCGCGCATTATAAGAGCCCGGCGTTTGACAGTATTATGGCGGAAACGCTGAAAGCCACTGACGAGGCGCAGCGCACGGCGTTGTACACCAAAGCAGAGCAACAGTTGGATAAAGATTCGGCCATTGTTCCGGTTTATTACTACGTGAACGCGCGTCTGGTAAAACCGTGGGTTGGAGGTTATACCGGTAAAGATCCGCTGGATAACACCTACACCAGAAATATGTACATTGTGAAGCACTAATGGCAATACGTGGGGTAGGCGAGTCCTGCTCCACGGTGTCTGGTTTTTATCGCATTACAGAAGGCACAGGCCAGAAGGTACGGCAATGTTAAAATTTATTCTACGTCGCTGTCTGGAAGCGATTCCGACGCTATTTATTCTTATTACTATTTCGTTCTTTATGATGCGCCTCGCCCCGGGAAGTCCTTTTACTGGTGAACGCACGTTACCGCCAGAAGTGATGGCCAATATCGAAGCGAAATATCATCTTAATGATCCGATCATGACACAGTATTTCAGCTACCTGAAACAACTGGCGCATGGCGATTTCGGTCCGTCTTTTAAATATAAAGATTATTCGGTCAATGACCTGGTAGCATCCAGTTTTCCTGTTTCTGCAAAATTGGGTGCCGCTGCATTTTTCCTCGCGGTGGTGCTGGGTGTGAGTGCTGGCGTTATTGCCGCATTAAAACAAAACACCAAATGGGACTATACCGTGATGGGGCTGGCAATGACCGGGGTGGTTATCCCCAGTTTTGTGGTTGCGCCATTATTAGTCATGATATTCGCGATCATTTTGCATTGGCTACCCGGCGGCGGATGGAATGGCGGGGCGCTGAAATTCATGATATTACCGATGGTAGCGTTGTCACTCGCCTATATCGCCAGTATCGCGCGTATTACCCGTGGTTCAATGATTGAAGTTTTACACTCCAACTTTATTCGCACTGCCCGCGCGAAAGGTTTACCTATGCGCAGAATTATCCTTCGCCACGCATTAAAACCTGCGCTGTTACCCGTACTTTCATATATGGGACCCGCATTTGTCGGCATTATTACCGGTTCTATGGTCATCGAAACCATTTATGGTTTACCTGGGATCGGGCAATTGTTTGTTAATGGCGCGTTGAACCGTGACTATTCATTGGTTTTAAGCCTGACCATTCTGGTTGGTGCATTAACCATTTTGTTCAATGCCATTGTCGATGTGCTATATGCGGTTATCGACCCGAAAATCCGTTACTGATACTGGAGCTCGCGATGATGTTAAGTAAGAAAAACAGCGAGACGCTGGAAAATTTCAGTGAAAAGCTGGAGGTCGAAGGGCGCAGTTTATGGCAGGACGCACGCCGTCGTTTTATGCATAACCGTGCGGCGGTCGCCAGTCTCATTGTACTGGTGCTGATTGCTCTGTTTGTTATCCTGGCACCGATGCTTTCGCAATTTGCCTATGACGATACCGATTGGGCGATGATGTCCAGCGCTCCAGATATGGAGTCCGGTCACTACTTTGGTACTGACTCATCCGGACGCGATCTGCTGGTACGTGTTGCAATTGGTGGGCGTATCTCACTCATGGTCGGGGTTGCTGCGGCGCTGGTGGCTGTAGTCGTAGGTACGCTTTACGGTTCGCTTTCCGGTTATCTTGGCGGCAAGGTGGACTCGGTAATGATGCGTTTGCTGGAAATCCTCAATTCCTTCCCATTCATGTTCTTCGTCATTTTGCTGGTGACCTTCTTTGGCCAAAACATTCTGCTGATTTTCGTGGCGATTGGCATGGTTTCCTGGCTGGATATGGCGCGTATCGTACGTGGGCAAACCCTTAGTCTGAAGCGCAAAGAGTTTATTGAGGCAGCACAAGTTGGTGGAGTCTCTACGCCCGGTATCGTGATTCGCCACATTGTGCCGAACGTGCTCGGCGTAGTGGTGGTGTACGCATCGCTACTGGTGCCAAGCATGATCCTCTTTGAGTCTTTCCTTAGCTTCCTGGGGCTGGGTACGCAAGAGCCGTTAAGTAGTTGGGGCGCATTGCTAAGTGATGGTGCGAACTCGATGGAAGTCTCGCCCTGGTTGCTGCTGTTTCCGGCCGGTTTCCTTGTGGTGACGCTGTTTTGTTTCAACTTTATCGGGGATGGCTTACGTGATGCCCTCGACCCGAAAGATCGTTAAGGAGTGCAGCCATGAGCGTAATTGAAACTGCAACCGTACCGCTTGCACAGCAACAGGCTAACGCACTGCTGAACGTGAAGGATTTGCGAGTGACATTTAGTACCCCGGACGGCGACGTCACAGCGGTCAATGATTTGAATTTTTCTCTGCGTGCCGGAGAAACGTTGGGTATCGTAGGTGAGTCTGGTTCCGGTAAGTCGCAAACCGCGTTTGCTTTAATGGGGCTGCTGGCCGCGAACGGACACATTGGTGGATCGGCCACTTTTAATGGCCGTGAGATCCTCAACCTGCCAGAACGCGAACTCAATAAACTGCGCGCTGAACAAATCTCGATGATTTTTCAGGACCCGATGACTTCGTTGAACCCGTATATGCGCGTCGGTGAGCAGTTGATGGAAGTGCTGATGCTGCATAAGAGTATGAGCAAGGCTGAAGCGTTTGAAGAGTCGGTGCGGATGCTTGATGCCGTAAAAATGCCGGAAGCGCGTAAGCGCATGAAGATGTTCCCGCATGAATTTTCTGGCGGTATGCGTCAGCGTGTAATGATTGCGATGGCATTGTTGTGTCGGCCTAAATTGCTGATTGCTGACGAACCTACCACTGCGCTGGACGTGACTGTGCAGGCGCAAATCATGACGCTATTGAATGACCTGAAACGGGAATTCAATACTGCCATCATTATGATCACCCACGATCTGGGTGTGGTGGCGGGGATCTGTGACAAAGTATTGGTGATGTACGCCGGGCGCACCATGGAATACGGCAACGCGCGCGATGTCTTTTATCAGCCCGTTCATCCTTACTCTATCGGTTTACTCAATGCGGTGCCGCGTCTTGATGCGGAAGGTGAAGCTATGTTGACCATACCGGGAAATCCACCAAACCTGCTACGTTTACCAAAAGGTTGCCCGTTCCAGCCGCGCTGTCCACATGCGATGGAAATTTGTAGCAGTGCGCCGCCTCTGGAAGAGTTCACGCCAGGTCGCCTGCGCGCCTGTTTTAAACCAGTGGGGGAACTGTTATGAATGCTGTTACGGAAGAAAGAAAAGTTCTCCTGGAAATTGCCGATCTGAAAGTTCACTTTGAGATTAAAGATGGCAAACAGTGGTTCTGGCAACCGGCGAAAACCCTGAAAGCCGTTGATGGAGTCACACTTCGACTTTATGAAGGGGAGACATTAGGCGTAGTAGGGGAATCCGGTTGCGGTAAATCCACCTTTGCCCGCGCTATTATCGGCCTGGTTAAAGCGACTGATGGGCGCGTCGCGTGGTTAGGAAAAGAGTTGTTAGGGATGAAGCTTGATGAATGGCGTGCCGTTCGCAGTGATATCCAGATGATTTTTCAGGACCCGCTGGCGTCTCTTAACCCACGTATGACGATTGGCGAGATCATCGCTGAACCGCTGCGTACCTATCATCCGAAAATGTCACGCCAGGAAGTCCGTGAGCGCGTGAAGGCGATGATGATGAAAGTCGGCTTGCTACCTAACCTGATTAACCGCTATCCGCATGAGTTCTCCGGGGGGCAGTGCCAGCGTATCGGAATTGCACGTGCACTCATTCTTGAACCGAAACTGATTATCTGCGATGAGCCTGTTTCGGCGCTGGACGTGTCAATTCAGGCACAGGTGGTGAACCTGCTCCAGCAGTTGCAACGTGAGATGGGATTGTCATTAATTTTTATTGCTCACGATCTGGCAGTGGTAAAACACATTTCCGATCGCGTGCTGGTGATGTATCTCGGACACGCGGTGGAGCTGGGGACGTATGATGAGGTCTACCACAATCCGCTGCATCCTTATACCAAAGCCTTGATGTCGGCGGTGCCAATTCCTGATCCGGATCTGGAGAAGAACAAATCCATCCAGTTACTGGAAGGGGAATTGCCTTCGCCCATCAATCCTCCGTCTGGTTGTGTGTTCCGCACACGTTGCCCGATCGCCGGCCCGGAATGTGCCAAAACGCGTCCGGTGCTGGAGGGCAGTTTCAGACATGCGGTCTCTTGCCTGAAAGTCGATCCGCTTTAAAAACAAAAGGGCTGACAACCGTCAGCCCTTTTTCACACCAAAAGCGATATTTATTCACGCCAGATGATATGGCAAAGTTTGTGATCTTTTTCGCGACATAACAGGATACGGGCGAAAACATCGTTAATTTCACCATCTTCACTGTCCGCCAGACCAATCACCACTTCTGCAAAAAAGTCCGGGTTCAAATCGTAATCAACATGTTCCTGCCAGTCTTCTGCCGGATCGAATAACTCCGCACCGCCACGTTCTTCAAACTGAAGATTGAACAGCAGAACATCCGCCGGATCGAGATTATCTGCGGCCAGTTCGAGAAAAATATCATAAGCCTGCTCAAGCGTTTCATCTTCAGTCAGGCGATTGTTTAAATCCATATCCATAGTCACTACCCGTTTAACATCTGTTGGCGACGTTTTACAGCAACGGACTGAAGAAGTAAAACAGTCGCTCGGCAACGCGCTGCCAGAGCGGTCGTTTTGCCCACAGCCGCGCATCAAGCAGACGTGAGCGCGAGATATAATCGTCCTGAACAGCAGCCAGGTCAGCACCAAAACCTTTATCGTCGATCGCCAGCGTGATCTCAAAATTTAACCACAGGCTGCGCATATCAAGGTTCACAGTCCCCACCAGACTTAGTTCGCCATCGACCAGCACGCTCTTGGTATGTAATAACCCGCCTTCAAACTGATAAATTTTAACCCCAGCGGCCAACAGTTCAGTAAAGAATGCGCGGCTGGCCCAGCCTACCAGCATTGAGTCATTTTTACGCGGCAGAATAATACTGACATCAACTCCGCGCTGTGCTGCTGTGCAAATCGCGTGAAGTAAGTCATCGCTGGGCACGAAGTAGGGCGTCGTCATGATTAAATATTCGCGTGCTGAATATGCAGCGGTGAGTAACGCCTGGTGAATCAGGTCTTCCGGGAAGCCGGGGCCAGAAGCTATGGTATGGATCGTATGACCGCTGGACTGTTCAAACGGCATAATATTGACATCAGGCGGCGGTGGCAGAATGCGTTTTCCGGTTTCAATCTCCCAGTCGCAGGAATAAATAATCCCCATGGCGGTAGCAATAGGACCTTCCATGCGGGCCATCAGGTCAATCCATTGTCCTACTCCCGCATCCTGTTTGAAGAAACGTGGATCGACCATATTCATGCTACCGGTATAGGCAATGTAATTATCGATCATGATCATCTTGCGGTGCTGGCGCAGATCCATGCGGCGTAAAAATACGCGCATCAGGTTAACCTTTAAGGATTCGACCACTTCGATACCAGCATTACGCATCAGCTCCGGCCACGGGCTGCGAAAGAAAGCCACACTCCCGGCAGAGTCGAGCATCAGTCGGCAATGAATACCGCGGCGGGCTGCGGCCATCAACGACTCAGCCACCTGATCTGCCATGCCGCCGGGCTGCCAGATGTAAAACACCATCTCAATATTATGGCGAGCCAGTTGGATGTCACGGATCAACGCCTGCATCACATCATCAGACTCGGTCATCAGTTGCAGTTGGTTACCTTTAACGCCCGCGATACCCTGACGGCGCTCGCAGAGCTTAAATAACGGCCCGGCGACACTGCTATTTTCTTCCGCGAAAATGTGTTTACAGGCTTTAAGATCGTTAAGCCATTTAGCCGTAGAAGGCCACATCGCTCTTGCACGTTCGGCGCGGCGCTTGCCTAAATGCAGTTCACCGACTGCCAGATAGGCAATAATTCCGACCAGAGGCAGAATGTAAATGACCAACAGCCAGGCCATAGCGGAGGGAACGGCGCGTCGTTTCATTAGAATGCGTAATGTTACGCCTGCAATGAGCAACCAGTATCCCAGAATGGCCAACCAACTCACCAACGTATAAACGGTTGTCATAGATTAGAAATCCTTTTGAAAGCGCATTGTTATGAGTTTACGCATATGGATTCATCTGGCAAATAAAAACGCCGGAAAAGCACTGGTCAGCGTCGGGGGCGGAGGTATAATGACCACTCTGTTATTGCATAGAGTAGTTAACATGAAGCGGAGTAGAACGGAAGTGGGGCGCTGGCGCATGCAGCGTCAGGCTAGCCGACGGAAATCGCGTTGGCTTGAGGGGCAGTCGCGCCGAAATATGCGTATCCACAGCATCAGGAAGTGCCTTCTAAACAAACAGCGTAACTCGTTATTGTTTGCGATCTACAATATCTGAATGAGCCGGGCACCATCACGGTGCCCATCCGGTTTTATTTTTTCACAGTTTCGTTGCCATCATCGTCGTTCTTATCGCTGAAAATACCATGCCCGGAGTTCAGCAACATTGAGACGAGCATATCATTATTAACTTCTTCACCATTGAGAATACGCGCCAGGATTTCACTGCCGAACAGTTGCGGCGAGAGAATGATGTCCGGATGTACCATTTTAATTTTGTTGAGATTTTTGCTATCACTGACGGCAAGCACTGTTTTGACATCTTTGCTCATATCTTTAGCCGACAGGACGACAAAAGCGTTATCTGCATCGTTATCACTGAGCGCCAGAATAGCCCGGCAGTGATCGATTCCCGCTTTCTTTAATACCGAACTGTCATTGCTGTCCCCGGAAATAACATCAGCATTGTCACCTAATCGCTGTTCGAGTTGTTTGATGTCATCTTCTGGCAGATTACTGATAACAGTCACATTTTGTCCGCGTTGATTCAGTTGCAGAATCGTGTTGATTGCCAGAATGGAGTGCCCGCAAACAATAAAGTGATCTTTACGATTCATCGTATGCTTGTTTCCTTTCACAAGTTTATTGAATCCTCCGCGGATAAGCGGACCAAAAATAGACGTCATGGAGGTGGCGAAAACAGTAATGCCGGAAATAATGACCGAAATAGTAAACAGACGTGCCGATTCAGAAACAGGGACGATATCGCCATAGCCCACCGTTGACATCGTTTCTATCGAAAAATAGAAGGCCGTCATCAGACTCTCTATTCTCGGATTAAAACCTTCGCTTAAATAAAGCGCGCCATAGGTGGAATAAAATAGTAACGTCGTAAAACTAATAAAAGCGAAAATTGTTCCGGCTGCGGCACTACTGTGGGAGAAGTCTTTGCGCAGCACCAGCAAAATCACCAGTGTAAAGATGCAAAACCCAATGCTGAATTTCAGCCAGGGATAGAAGTGTAGGGTGTAGATAAGTGTAATCAGCAATAAAATGATACTGATCGCCCACGCCAGTTTTGCCCGAAACAGCAAGCCGATTGAGTTCAGTACAAGAAAGACACCCAGCATAAACAGAGGTGCATTCGCCAGAAGGGAGAGGTCAAGTTCTGAAAATGCCTGGATATGGAAAATATCGAGCAGATTGACCGACATGCCATAGATTGTTTTGAAAATAAGCAATCCATTTAGAAAGACGGCCAACGCGATAATATCGTGCCGTAGTGTCACCCATAAATTTACCGCTGTTTGCCGGAATGTAGCCCAGTGACTCACTGATACCTCTGTAACCACAATTTTGTTTAATTATCTTTACGCGTACATAATGTGAACATACATACGACTCATGAATGTGTTAATCAATAGTAGATGACTTTATCCGTCGCAATCAAAGGTTTTAAGGCGCTCTGTCGCATAAGGGGAGGATATTATGTATTTTTCCCCTGAATATGCTGATGATATATCAGGATATACAGATAAAGTTATTAACTGTTTGTTGCTGCTGGAGCAATCATTGTGTGGTGTACCTAAGCCAGGAAACAATAAATAAGGGCACGATTTTCACCATCGTGCCCCTTAGAAGAAGAGAAAATGTTCAGAATACTTTTTTGAAGGGTTTCACTGATACTTGTTCATATACACCGGCCGCTACGTAAGGATCGGCATCGGCCCAGGCTTGCGCTGCTTCCAGAGATTCAAATTCAGCAATCACCGTCGATCCGGTAAAACCCGCGGCACCCGGATCATTGCTATCAACCGCAGGCATTGGTCCTGCCGTCAGTAAACGGCCTTCATCATGCAGTAATTGTAAACGTGCTAAATGTGCCGGACGAACGGAAAGACGTTTTTCGAGGCTATCGGCTTTGTCTTGAGCGTAAATAACATACAACACGGGCGCAACTCCTTGTTCGGAAAAGTTGTAAAGTACGTTATTTGAAAGGACAAAGATCTGCAACGGAAAGATGATGTCTTTGTTAAGGCTGTACTTAAAGTAAGGTCAATTGAGCCAAAAAATGCATTTTCACTGATCCTGATCGCCTTGCCTTATTGAATATGATTGCTATTTGCATTTAAAATCGAGGCCTGGTTTTTCTACTGAAACGATTATGACTTCAATGACCCTTGATTTACCTCGCCGCTTCCCCTGGCCGACGTTACTTTCGGTCTGCATTCATGGTGCTGTTGTGGCGGGTCTACTCTATACCTCGGTACATCAGGTTATTGAACTACCTGCGCCTGCGCAGCCGATTTCTGTCACCATGGTTGCACCAGCGGATCTTGAACCGCCACAAGCTGTTCAACCGCCGCCAGAGCCGGTGGTGGAGCCAGAGCCGGTGGTGGAGCCAGAGCCGGAACCTGAGCCGATACCAGAGCCGCCAAAAGAAGCGCCGGTGGTCATTGAAAAGCCGAAGCCGAAACCTAAGCCAAAACCGAAGCCGGTGAAAAAGGTGCAGGAACAGCCAAAACGCGATGTTAAACCGGTAGAATCGCGCCCGGCGTCACCGTTTGAAAATACGGCACCGACTCGCCCGACATCCAGTACGGCAACGGCTGCAAGCAGCAAGCCAGTTACCAGTGTGGCGTCAGGTCCGCGCGCACTAAGCCGTAATCAGCCGCAGTATCCAGCGCGCGCGCAGGCATTGCGCATTGAAGGGCAGGTCAAGGTTAAATTTGACGTTACACCGGATGGCCGGGTGGATAACGTACAAATTCTTTCTGCCAAACCTGCGAATATGTTTGAGCGTGAAGTGAAAAACGCGATGCGCAGATGGCGTTACGAGCCGGGTAAACCAGGGAGTGGAATTGTGGTAAACATTCTGTTTAAAATTAATGGCACCACCGAAATTCAGTAAGCAAAAACTCAAAAGCCTCCAACAGGAGGCTTTTGACTATTACTCAACGGGTAAAGTGCGAGGCTTTCCTTCAGGATCAACAGCGACATACTTAAATAACGCTTCTGTCGCTTTATAGCGTTGCCCAATCGGTTCGGACGCCACTTTTTTCACCCACACTTCAATATTGATACTGACCGATGTTGTCCCTTTTTGGACACAGCGTGCATAGCAGCACACCACATCACCGACTGCTACAGGTCGCAGAAAGGTCATGCCTTCCACGCGAACGGTCACGACGCGACCGTGTGCAATTTCTTTTGCCAGAATGGCACCGCCAATATCCATCTGCGACATCAACCAACCACCAAAAATATCGCCATTAGCATTGGTATCGGCAGGCATGGCTAAAGTTCGTAAAACCAGATCGCCCTGGGGGACGTTATGTGTTGTTGACATGGTAAAACCGACTAAAAAGGAAAATCACAGGCGCGATGCTACTATGATTTTCCTGATGAGAACAGAGGAGATGCAGCGCCAGTCCCGCAGGACTGGCTGGCAGATTATGATTTATCTTCCTGTGGCATGTGGCGATAGATATAGATACCGCTTAACAGTGTGAAGATTAAGGTGAGGGCGGTCAGACCAAACACTTTGAAGTTGACCCAAATATTTTGTGGCAGCCAGAATGCGATGTAGATGTTCGCCAGCCCACAAAGGATAAAAAAGATTGCCCAGGCCAGATTCAGCTTCGACCACACCGGTTGTGGCAGAGTAAGCTCTTTACCCAACATACGTTGAATCAGCGGTTTCTTCATTACCCATTGGCTAACCAACAGGGCACCGGCAAACAGAGCGTAAATGACGGTGACCTTCCATTTAATAAACTCATCATTGTGGAAGAACAGCGTCAGACCACCGAAGACGGCCACCAGAACAAAGGTGATCAGGGCCATCTTCTCAACTTTACGAAAGCGAACCCAGCTATAAATAAGCACAATCGCCGTGGCGACGATCAGCGCCGCAGTTGCCGCATAGATGTCATAAATCTTGTAGAACGCGAAGAAGACAACCAACGGTAAAAAATCAAGAAACTGCTTCATTTTACGATTCCGTAATCAAATGCTTCAGGATTATTGGCGAATTAACATGTACAGGCGGAACAGATAGATGAGCAATACGGCTGAAATCAGATTGCTCAAGGTGTTCGCCAGTACAGCGCCAATTTCTGGGGTTAATGCGGCAAACGAAGAGGCAAACAGCAACAACAATGTTTTTGCCAGTAACCAGCTCAATACCGCAGGTGCCACCAGACGCATATTCGCCCATGTCAGTCGCATACTGCTGCGCATGGAGGCGAAAACGCCCATTTTATCCTGGACCAGCATCACGGGGGCCAGTGCTAACAGGATGGCCATGATGATACCAGGAACGACCACCAGCATGATGCCTATTTGCACAATTAACGTCGTCAGAAGGATTAGCAAGAATAACTTCGGTAATACCGGAGCGCTCGCGCCAATTGCCCGTAATGCGCTGACCCGCTGACCTGCGGACACTAGCTGGATAATTAATAATACGCCGCCCGCGAGAATGGCGTTACCGATTAATCCTGAAAAGGTGGACGCGGCAGACGCACGCAGCAAAATTTGCTGCTGTTCCGGGGACATATTTTGTACCAGATCGAACAACCCACCGCTGCCACTAACGGGAACACCGTCATTGAGCTGCGCAAGTTGTGCGTCACTGGGTGAGAAAACATGTCCTAACACCACTGTGATAAATGCACATAGCAGTGATACCAGCAGAATGGTCATAAATTGATTACGGAAGAAATTTCCGGTGTCACGGTATACGGACTGCGCCGTGATAGACATGCACTCTCCTTGAGTTTTATGCAGGTGTTAATTAGCGGGCAATTGTACCCTGGTTAGCCTCTCAGTGGCAGCATCAGGACATGTATGGAAAAGCATATCTTTGTAAAGCACTGGTAATCCGCCGAGGGCGTGGGCGCGATTACAGGTTTCGTTGATTTCCCAGACTTCTCCTGATATGGCAAATTTCTGCCATATGGACGGTCTGTTTGCATAAATACCGCAGTTTACCGTTTTCCAGAGGTGCTTTTCAGAGCGACACACTGACGGTTTTTTGGGGTGGCAGAGCAAAAAGGAACCAGATTCAAGAGGCAATAAGGTAGCAAAAGGATGTATTTGGAGTGAAATACGGTGGAATTGATTTACATCACATTAACCAGGATTTGCAATGCAACTTCTAAATTAATCCAGATCAATAAATGGTGATTTAGAAAATGTAGTGTGATCTGTGTAGGATCACTTGTTACTCCAATGTGGGTATATTCGTCACGTTTTTATAACCATAACGACGGAGCGAGCATGAAAAAATTAACAGTGGCGGCATTGGCAGTAAGTACACTTCTCTCTGGCAGCGTTTATGCGCATGAAGCAGGTGAGTTCTTCATTCGAGCAGGTTCAGCGACTGTACGTCCAACTGAAGGCGCGGGTGGGACTCTGGGAAGCCTGGGTGGATTTAGTGTGACCAATAACACCCAACTGGGGCTGACCTTTACCTATATGGCGACCGATAACATTGGCGTTGAACTGCTGGCAGCATCACCGTTCCGCCATAAAGTTGGCACAGCCACGACCGGAGATATTGCGACAGTCCACCATTTACCGCCAACATTGATGGCGCAGTGGTATTTTGGTGATGCCAGCAGTAAATTCCGTCCTTACGTCGGTGCTGGTATTAACTACACCACCTTCTTTAATAATGACTTCAATGATACCGGTGAAGGTCTTGGATTATCCGATCTTAGTCTGAAGGATTCATGGGGAGTGGCGGGGCAAGTTGGTCTGGATTATCTCATCAACCGTGACTGGTTGCTTAATATGTCGGTCTGGTACATGGATATCGATACCGACGTGAAATATAAATCCAACGGCGCAGTACTGCCGGCAGGACATTATTCTGACCATGTGCGCCTTGACCCGTGGGTGTTTATGTTCTCTGCGGGTTATCGTTTTTAATTCTTTGCTATCAACAAACCGCCAGATACTTTCTGGCGGTTTGTTGATGCCGGATGCGGTGCGAACGTCTTGTTTGGCTTACAAAATATTGAAAAATCAATGTATTGTATGGTGTGTGTAGGCCAGATAAGCGTAGCGCATCAGGTAGTTTTGCATTTGTCATCAGTCTCAAAGACGCGTGGCGTCTTTCATCGGGCGAACAAACGTTTTCAGCTCTGCCAGCATTTTCTCTGGCTGATTAATATGTTGCTCAATGATTTTCACAATTGCTGATCCAGAAATAGCCCCCGCAGCGCCTGCCTCAATCGCCGCTTTTACCTGTTCCGGCGCGGAGATACCGAACCCTTGTAATGGAGGCGCAGCGTTATACTCTTTCAGCTTCGTGACCAGATGATTAAGCGGTAATGCCGCGCGGTTTTCCGCACCCGTCACACCCGCACGCGACAACAAATAGGTATAGCCACGACCATAAGAGGCAATCTGGCGCAGCAAATCATCGTCGGCATTCGGCGGACAGATGAAGATAGGTGCGACGTTATGGCGCAACGCGGCCTGGCGGAAAGGCGCGGACTCTTCTACAGGTACATCAGCAACCAGCACTGAATCGACGCCGACTTTCTCGCACTGCGCATAAAACTCATCAATGCCTTTGTTAAATACCAGATTGGCATACATCAGCAGGCCAATGGGAATGGTTGGGTGCTTCTGGCGAATCAGCGCCAGCATTTCAAAACACTGAGCCGGAGTTACGCCTGCGGCAAAAGCCCGCAGGGTCGCGTTTTGAATAGTTGGCCCATCAGCCAGCGGGTCGGAGAAAGGAATGCCCAACTCCAGCGCGTCGGCACCTGCTTCAATCAAGGCATCGATAATTTTCAGCGACTGTTCAATGCCGGGGTCACCGAGGGTAACAAAAGGAACAAATGCGCCTTCGTTGCGCTCCTTCAATTGGGCAAACAGAGTTTCATAGCGTTCCATCAGATTTCCCCTCGTGCTTTCAAAATATCGTGAACGGTGAAGATGTCTTTATCGCCGCGGCCAGAAAGGTTAACCACCAGCAGTTGCTCTTTCTCTGGGGCTTCGCGCATCATTTTTAGTGCATGGGCAAGGGCGTGGGAGGATTCCAGCGCCGGGATGATCCCTTCATGCAGGCACAGTGTTTTGAACGCTTCCAGTGCTTCATCATCGGTAATTGAAACGTAATCTGCGCGCCCAATGCTGTTGAGATACGCATGTTGTGGGCCGACGGACGGGAAATCCAGACCGGCAGAAATGGAGTAAGACTCTTCAATCTGCCCGTCTTCGGTCTGCATCATCGGTGATTTCATACCGAAATAGATGCCCACGCGACCATGTTTCAACGGTGCACCGTGCTCGCCGGTTTCGATGCCATGACCACCTGGCTCAACACCTATCAGACCGACGTCAGTTTCATTAATGAAATCAGCAAACATACCGATAGCATTCGAGCCGCCGCCAACGCAGGCAATGACGGCATCCGGCAGGCGACCTTCTCTTTCCAGAATTTGCGCTTTCGTTTCTTCGCCAATCATCCGCTGGAACTCTCGCACAATGGTTGGGTAAGGGTGCGGGCCGGCAGCAGTACCCAGCATATAGTGAGCAGTTTCGTAGCTACCAGACCAGTCGCGTAACGCCTCGTTACAGGCATCTTTCAGTGTTGCGGAACCGCTATGTACAGGAATCACTTCTGCACCCATTAAGCGCATCCGAAAAACGTTTGGCGACTGGCGTTCGACATCTTTGGCACCCATATAGATGCGACATTTCAGACCGAGCAGGGCGCTGGCAAGCGCAGAAGCCACACCATGCTGACCGGCCCCGGTTTCCGCGATGATTTCGGTTTTACCCATCCGCTTTGCCAACAATGCCTGCCCCAACACCTGGTTGGTTTTATGCGCGCCGCCGTGGAGTAAATCTTCACGTTTCAGGTACAGCGTGGTGTTAGTTCCCGCCGTTATGTTCTGGCATTTGGTGAGTGCGGTCGGACGCCCGGCATAATTTTTCAGCAGGTCGTTAAACTGCGCCTGAAACTCAGGATCTTTTTGCGCGCTGACGAAGGCTTCTTCCAGTTGGCGCAGAGCAGGCATCAGGATTTGTGGCACGTACATGCCGCCAAATTCACCAAAATAGGGGTTAAGTAATGTTGTCATTGTTCCTTTCCTTAATATGCGCGCAGTGTCTGGAAAACCGAGGCCAAAACGCGTGCATCTTTAATGCCCGGTTGAGACTCTACAGCAGAATTAAAATCAAGCCCGGCGCAGCCGGTTTGTGCCGCTTCCACGCAGTTATCTGCGCCTAAACCACCCGCCAGCAGAACGTTGCTTAGCGATTGACCATGTAACAGTGACCAGTCGAAACGTTGTCCGCTGCCGCCCTGGCCGTTGTCGAAAATATATTTATCGACGAACTGAAGATCGCGTGCAGGCAGGACTTCACCGACGCTTAATGCTTTCCAGATGGCAACATTTTCAGGCAGAGCGTCACGTAGGGCGTCGATATACTCCTGATCTTCACTGCCATGCAGTTGTACTGCCGCCAATGCCAGGGTATTCGCTTTATCAACGACCTCATTAATATCGTGATTGCGGAACACGCCGACATATTGCAATGGTGCTGCAGCTATCACTTCCAACGCCTGTTCAACGCTGATATAGCGCGGTGATGTGGCAACAAAAATCAATCCGCCGTAAATAGCACCAGCGTCATAAGCCGCTCTGGCATCTTGCCCACGAGTCAGGCCACACACTTTATTCTCACCCAGTAACACCCGACGCACGGCGGCGTTCAAATCGTCATGGGCCATCAGCGCCGAACCAATCAGAAAGCCGTTAGCAAAGTGGCTCAACTCGCGCACCTGAGCATAAGTATTGATTCCGGATTCGCTGATCACCGTCACGTTGTGCCCCAGTTTCGGCGCAAGCTCACGGGTACGGTTGAGATCAATCGACAAATCACGCAGATCGCGGTTGTTGATGCCAACGACTTTTGCTCCCAGCACAATGGCGCGTTCCAGTTCCTCTTCATTACTGACTTCGGTCAGCACGCCCATACCCAGACTATGGGCGACGGCGGAGAGCTGGCGATACTGTTCATCGTCCAGCACTGAAAGCATTAATAAGCAGGCATCAGCCTGATAATAGCGAGCCAGATAGATCTGGTAAGGGTCGATAATAAAGTCTTTACATAAAATTGGCTGTGGTGCGATTTGGCTGACAATAGGGAGGAAATCAAAACTCCCCTCGAAATATTTTTCATCAGTCAGCACCGAAATTGCTGAAGCGTAATGTTTATAAATGGAGGCAATACGTGCAGGATCGAAATCATCACGGATCACACCTTTTGACGGCGATGCTTTTTTGCACTCCAGAATAAACGCGGTGCGTGCGCCCTGCAGCGCATCATAAAAATGTCGCGTGCTCGGCTGAATTTCATTCTGGAAACTGGCCAGCGGTTGTTGCTGTTTGCGGGCTTCTACCCAAATCGCCTTGTCTGCGACAATTTTCGCTAAAACGGTTTGCATCATTTACCCTCGTGCCGCCAGTGCGGTGACTCTGTCGTAAGCGGAACCACTGCGCAGTACCGCAAGAACGGTTTGCGCATTGGCTTGCAGATCTTCATGGCCATGCAGGCGCATTAACATGGCGACATTCGCCGCGACGGCTGCTTCATGAGCGGCGTCACCTTTACCTTGTAACAAGCGTGTTAAAATGTCACGGTTTTCTTCCGGAGTCCCACCAGCCAGTTGCTCCTGGTGGTAGGGCGTCAGGCCAAAATCTTCAGCAGTCAGTTGATAACTTTTGATTTCTCCATCGTGCAATTCCGCAACAATCGTTGGCGCGTGCAAAGAAACTTCATCCATTCCGCCGCTATGCACCACTGCTGCACGTTGATACCCCAGTACGCGCAGGGTTTCGGCAATAGGCAGTACCAGTTCCGGGCTATAAACACCTATTAACGCCAGCGGCGGATGCGCCGGGTTAATCAATGGCCCCAGCACGTTAAACAGGGTGCGGGTTTTCAGTTGCTGGCGAACTGGCATCGCGTGGCGAAAACCGCTGTGGTACTTCGGCGCGAAGAGGAAACAGACACCTAACTCGTCCAGCGCCTGGCGCGATTTATCGGCATTCATATCCAGGTTAATACCAAATGCTGCCAGCAGATCGGACGAACCGGATTTACTGGAAACGCTGCGGTTGCCGTGTTTCGCAACTTTCAGTCCACAAGCAGCGGCGACAAAAGCACTGGCGGTAGATATGTTGATGCTGTTGCTGCCGTCACCGCCGGTGCCGACGATATCGGCAAACAGATAATCAGGTCGCGGGAACGGCGCAGCATTTTCCAGCAGGGCAGTTGCCGCCCCGGCGATTTCATTCGGGTGCTCGCCGCGAATTTTCATGCTCACCAGCGCCGCCGCCAGTTGTTCGGACTTCAGTTCGCCGCGAACTACGGCTGAAAACAACAGGTGGCTCTCCTGCTGGCTAAGCGTCTGTGCCTGATACAGCTTTTCCAGAATCGGTTGCAGCGTGTTGGCCGGTTCCAGCTTCTGTTGCGCCCACGCCAGCGTTTGCTCCAGCAGTTGTGCGCCCTGGGTGGTGAGAATCGATTCCGGATGGAACTGGAAACCGCAAACGCGATCTGCATCATGACGCACCGCCATCACCATGCCATTAAAATGGGCGTTGATGGTTAAACCGGCCGGAATGTTACTGCCAACTAGCGAGTGATAACGCGCCACCGGCAGCGGGTTGCTTAACCCGGCAAACATCGCCTGACCATCATGTTCAATACTGGAAGCTTTGCCGTGGAGTATTTCCCCCGCCTGGCCGACATAACCGCCGTAAGCCTCGACAATCGCCTGATGACCGAGGCAAATACCGATAATCGGCAGCTTGCCACGCAGACGGGTGAGTAGCTCCGGCATACACCCGGCTTCACTCGGCACACCGGGGCCGGGTGAAAGCATCAGCACCGGATTGCTCATCGTCGCCAGACGTTCAATTAAGGTTTGCGCCGGAATATGGTTGCGGTAAATCACCACGTTATGACCATTGCTGCGCAACTGATCTGCCAGGTTATAAGTAAAAGAGTCGATATTATCGAGCAGCAGAATGTCAGCCATCAGAAAATCTCCTGTGCATGATGCGCGGTGGCGATAGCGCGCAGTACAGCGCGGGCTTTATTACGGGTTTCGTCGGCTTCCGACTGCGGAACAGAATCAAGCACCACGCCAGCACCGGCTTGCACGGTAGCGACGCCGTTTTCCACCAGCGCCGAACGGATGACAATGCAGGTATCGAGATCGCCGTGCGCGGTGAAATAACCTACCGCGCCGCCGTAGCTGCCGCGTCGACGACCTTCTGCTTCGGCAATTAACTGCATGGCGCGCACTTTCGGCGCACCGCTTAACGTGCCCATATTCATACAGGCGCGGTAAGCGTGCAGGGCGTCAAGGTCGTGGCGCAGTTCACCGACCACGCGGGAGACGAGGTGCATCACGTAGGAATAACGGTCAACTTTGGTGAGGTCGGCTACGTAGCGGCTGCCGGGGGTGCAAATGCGCGCGAGGTCGTTACGGGCGAGATCCACCAGCATCAGATGCTCGGAAAGCTCTTTATGGTCGGTACGCATCGATAGTTCAATCCGGCTGTCGAGGTCTCTGTCCAGTGAACCATCGGCGCGACGACCGCGTGGGCGTGTTCCGGCAATCGGGTAGATTTCAATCTGACGACTGGTGGCGTCGTATTTGAGTGAACTTTCCGGCGACGCGCCGAACAGAGTGAAATCATCATCCTGCATAAAAAACATGTACGGGCTGGGGTTACTCTTTTTCAGCACGTAATAAGCTGCCAGCGGTGACGGGCAGGGCAGTGAGAAACGGCGAGATGGCACGACCTGGAAAATCTCTCCGGCGCGAATCGCTTTTTGCAACGAACGCACGACACCGCCGAACTCTTCATCGCTCTGATTACATTCACAACGCATATGCGGCACGGAAACCACTGGCAGTGGCGGCGCGATTTCGGTGAGTTGCTGGCGAAGTTCGTTCAGGCGAGCAGTGAGGCGCTGTTTTTCTTCTTCATTCTGACCAAAAAGGCTGGCCTGGATGCGTGTGCTTTTCTTCTGATGGTCAATCACCATCAGCGTTTCAGCAAGATAAAAACAGAAATCAGGGCAGTTATTTTCAGCCGCCAGTTGCGGTAAATCTTCAAATCCTGCGACCAGGTCGTAAGAGAACAGGCCGCCAAAGAACATCGCTTCTCGTTCTTCCTTCGGCACATTCACCAGATCCTGCAACAAACGAAAAGTGTCAAAAACCGAAAGGGAGCATAAACGGGCATCTTCATCCAAAAGAGTGCTGACGGGCGGAAAACGCAGCACGCGACAATCTGGCGATTGTTCATTTTCTACGCCAGCAGGCAGAGTGCTATCCAGCAATGCAAGCAGAGATGTCCCATTGTCAGTTAGCGCTTTAATTGTGACAGTGTCACCTAATGCGGTAATACGCAGCGCACTATCCACTAACAGCAGACTTTTCAGATCATCTTTGCTGTCAATATCTGCCGATTCCAGCAGCAGCGTAGCAGAGCGTGCTCCGCACAACTGGTGAAAAAGCGCGGTCGGATTATCGCGATAAGCACCTGCGCAGGTTAACAGTTCGAGAGTCGGTTTTTGTGTTTGCATTGTTATTCTCTAATTTTGTTCAAAAAAAAGCCCGCTCATTAGGCGGGCTGGGTATCTGGTTGCTTTACGCATGGTGAATACACTGCCCGTTTCAGGAAGTGCGCCACCAACCTTTCAGTACGAAAATCGCTTTCATTGTCGATACCCTTTTTACGTGAACTTTCGTACTAGTTAACTAGTTCGATGGTTAATTGTCAACAGCTCATTTCAGAATATTTGCCAGAACCGTTATGATGACGACGCAAAAAACATTATCCAAAATGGGAGTGCGCCTTGAGCGACACGAATTACGCAGTCATTTATGACCTGCACAGCCATACTACGGCTTCCGATGGCTGCCTGACACCGGAAGCGCTGGTACACCGTGCCGCAGAAATGCGCGTCGGCACCCTGGCGATCACCGACCATGACACCACGGCAGGGATCTCGCCAGCAAGAGAAGAAATTTCACGTTCGGGACTGGCACTGAATCTTATTCCTGGCGTGGAAATTTCCACCGTATGGGAAAATCATGAAATTCATATTGTCGGGTTGAATATTGATATTTCTCATCCGGCAATGTGTGAATTCCTGGCACAGCAAACTGAACGGCGTAATCAGCGGGCGCAGTTAATCGCAGAAAGGCTGGAAAAAGCGCAAATACCGGGCGCGCTGGAAGGGGCGCGAAGACTAGCGCAGGGCGGCGCGGTAACTCGCGGACATTTTGCTCGTTTTCTGGTCGAGTGTGGCAAAGCCAGTTCAATGGCGGACGTCTTTAAAAAATATCTGGCGCGCGGGAAAACCGGATACGTTCCGCCACAGTGGTGTACAATAGAACAAGCTATTGATGTCATTCATCATTCTGGCGGTAAGGCGGTGCTGGCTCATCCAGGGCGGTACAATCTTAGTGCTAAATGGCTGAAAAGATTGGTTGCGCATTTTGCCGAACATCACGGCGACGCGATGGAAGTCGCGCAATGCCAGCAATCGCCCAATGAACGCACCCAACTGGCGACACTTGTACGCCAGCACCATTTATGGGCATCACAAGGCTCTGATTTTCATCAGCCGTGCCCGTGGATTGAACTGGGGCGTAAACTCTGGCTGCCCGCAGGCGTTGAAGGCGTCTGGCAGCTTTGGGAACAGCCACAGAACAAGACAGAGAGGGAAGTATGAGTCAGTTTTTTTATATCCATCCAGATAATCCGCAACAGCGTCTGATCAACCAGGCGGTGGAGATTGTGCGTAAAGGTGGGGTGATTGTTTATCCTACCGATTCAGGCTACGCACTGGGCTGTAAAATTGAAGATAAAAACGCGATGGAGCGTATTTGTCGCATTCGCCAGTTGCCGGACGGTCACAACTTTACCCTGATGTGTCGTGATCTTTCCGAACTCTCGACCTATTCCTTTGTTGATAACGTCGCGTTTCGCCTGATGAAAAACAACACGCCAGGTAACTACACCTTCATCCTGAAGGGAACGAAAGAGGTGCCGCGCCGACTGTTGCAGGAAAAACGTAAAACCATTGGTATGCGCGTGCCATCTAACCCCATCGCCCAGGCATTACTTGAGGTGCTGGGTGAACCGATGCTTTCTACCTCGCTGATGCTACCTGGCAGTGAATTTACCGAATCCGATCCGGAAGAAATTAAAGATCGTCTGGAAAAACAGGTAGATTTGATTATTCACGGCGGCTACCTCGGACAGAAACCGACAACGGTTATCGATCTCACCGATGACACACCAGTCGTGGTGCGTGAAGGCGTAGGTGATGTGAAACCTTTCTTATAAGAAATTGCGTTCCACGGATGGAAGATTATGGCAGGGATATATCGCTGCATTTTGCTGTTGATAGTTGGGCTTTTTTTCTCTTCGTTGAGTTATGCGAAAAACACGGAGATCCCTTCATATGAAGAAGGGATCTCGCTCTTTGATGTTGAAGCCACTCTGCAACCGGATGGGGTGCTCGACATCAAAGAGAATATTTATTTTCAGGCGCGAAATCAGCAGATTAAGCACGGATTTTCTCGTGATTTACCACGACTATGGATGCAGTCTAATGGGGACGCTGCACTGCTGAACTATCGTATTGTTGGCGTTACCCGTGACGGCGTTCCTGAACCCTGGCATCTTGACTGGCATATTGGGTTAATGAGTATTGTCGTGGGCGATAAACAACGTTTCTTGCCTCAAGGCGACTATCATTATCAAATTCATTATCAGGTTAAAAATGCTTTCCTGCGTGAGGGAGATTCTGACCTGCTAATCTGGAACGTGACCGGTAGCAACTGGCCGTTTGAAATCTATAAGACCCGATTTTCACTCAAGTTCTCTAATATTGCGGGTAATCCATTTAGTGAAATCGATATCTTTACCGGAGATGAGGGCGACACATATCGAAATGGCCGCATCCTTGAGGACGGAAGAATTGAATCTCGCGATCCGTTTTATCGAGAAGACTTCACGGTTCTCTACCGTTGGCCTCATGCCTTGCTGGATAATGCCCCAGCACAACACACGACGAATATTTTTAGCCATCTTTTTGGACCCTCAACATCGTCTCTTATCATTTGGTTACCGTGTTTGCTCCTGGCGTGTGGATGGTTATATCTCTGGAAGCGCAGGCCGCAATTTACGCCGGTAGATGTGATTGAAACCGATGTCATTCCGCCAGATTACACGCCCGGAATGTTACGTCTCGATGCGAAGCTGGTTTACGACGATAAAGGTTTTTGTGCCGATATCGTAAATCTGATTGTGAAAGGAAAAATTCATCTGGAAGATCAGTATGACAAAAATCAGCAAACCCTGATCCATGTTAATGAAGGCGCCACCAGAAATAATGCGGTATTACTGCCCGCAGAGCAGTTATTACTGGAAGCGTTATTTCGTAAAGGCGATAAGGTCGTTCTCACGGGGAGGCGCAACAGCGTCTTACGCAGAGCATTTTTACGGATGCAGAAATTTTATCTGCCGCGTAAAAAGTCTTCCTTTTACCGACCTGATGCGTTTTTGCAATGGGGGGGAATGGCGATATTGGCGGTCATTCTCTACGGTAACCTGAGTCCCATAGGTTGGGCTGGAATGAGTCTGGTGGGCGATATGTTTATTATGATCTGCTGGCTTCTTCCTTTTTTATTTTGTTCCCTTGAGCTTTTGTTGGCCCGCGATGATGACAAGCCTTGCGTTAATCGTGTAATAATCACTTTGTTTTTACCACTGATTTGTTCAGGCGTGGCCTTCTATTCTCTCTACATCAATGTCGGAGATGTATTCTTTTACTGGTATATGCCAGCGGGTTATTTTAGCGCTGTTTTCCTGACCGGTTATCTCACTGGCATGGGGTATATTTTTCTGCCAAAGTTTACCCAAACTGGGCAGCAACGTTATGCCCACGGTGAAGCTATCGTTAACTATCTTGCGCGTAAAGAGGCGGCAACGCACAGTGGGCGGCGGCGGAAAGGGGAAACACGGAAACTGGATTACGCTTTGTTAGGTTGGGCTATATCAGCAAATTTGGGGAGGGAATGGGCGTTACGCATCGCCCCTTCGCTCTCTTCGGCTATTCGCGCTCCAGAGATTGCCCGTAACGGCGTTTTATTCTCATTACAGACGCACCTGAGTTGCGGGGCCTATACCAGTTTGTTGGGGCGGAGCTATTCCGGTGGTGGTTCTGGCGCTGGTGGCGGTGCGGGAGGTGGAGGCGGTGGTGGTTGGTAACCAAACCGATGTTAATCGAAACAAGCTTTAACCATAAAGATAGTGTAGTATGTTGCGCCTCAAAGCCAGGCCAGTTAAAACGTCGAGTCGTTTACTTAAGGCCTGAAGAGTTCAAACAGACTTTACTATCAGTGAGTCAGATGTAAGTTCTGACTCATTGTTGCACAAAAGCATATCAGACGCCTGGGAAGGCGACACCAAAAGGAAGCTCTATGAGCGAAAAGCTACAGAAAGTGCTGGCGCGTGCCGGCCACGGTTCTCGCCGTGAAATTGAATCTATTATTGAAGCCGGTCGTGTGAGTGTTGATGGCAAAATTGCTAAACTCGGCGATCGCGTTGAAGTTACCCCTGGGCTGAAAATCCGTATCGATGGTCACCTGATTTCGGTACGCGAGTCCGCTGAACAAATTTGTCGCGTTCTGGCCTATTACAAGCCAGAAGGCGAGTTGTGTACTCGTAATGACCCGGAAGAGCGTCCGACCGTGTTTGATCGTCTGCCGAAGCTGCGTGGGGCGCGCTGGATTGCCGTTGGCCGTCTCGACGTTAACACCTGTGGTCTGTTGCTGTTCACCACCGATGGTGAACTGGCAAACCGCTTAATGCACCCAAGTCGTGAAGTTGAACGTGAATATGCCGTGCGTGTATTTGGTCAGGTTGACGATGCAAAACTGCGTGATTTGAGTCGCGGCGTGCAACTGGAAGATGGTCCGGCAGCCTTTAAAACCATCAAGTTTAGTGGCGGTGAAGGGATCAACCAGTGGTATAACGTCACTCTTACCGAGGGCCGTAACCGTGAGGTTCGTCGTCTTTGGGAAGCGGTTGGCGTGCAGGTTAGCCGCCTGATTCGTGTGCGCTACGGTGATATCCCACTGCCGAAAGGTCTGCCACGTGGTGGCTGGACGGAGCTGGATCTCGCCCAGACTAACTATCTGCGTGAGCTGGTGGAACTGCCGCCAGAAACCAGTTCTAAAGTTGCCGTAGAAAAAGATCGTCGTCGTATGAAGGCGAATCAAATTCGACGTGCGGTGAAACGTCACAGTCAGGTGAGCGGCGGTCGTCGTTCTGGCGGACGTAATAATAACGGTTAATTTAATTTAAGTTAAGTATAAAATAAAGGCCCTGCGGGGCCTTTTCTTCATTTGAAGCATGATAAATAGTCGCAGCATTTTAATTTAATTTCATACTTGCTTATGAATAATGCCCGGAAATAGCCACATTACTATTTAATTATCTGAGATAAACTCAACGTCAAGAGGTGGGTTATGATTAGATATAGTGGAGTATTTCTATCGCTGTTAATGATTTCAGGTTGTGCAACCGATGCTTTGAAAAATGAACAAGCTGAAACTGTTATTACTGCGGGTAACAAGGCGGTGGCGGCGAATGCAAGTTTCTTTAAACAATACTATGCTTCTCGTGAAAACTTTCTTGTTAATTTTTATGCGACTAATCCGGAGTGTGCACCCCGACCAGATTATGAGGTAGTTATTGAAAACAGTACCAGTAATGAGTCATTGTGTCAGCAACCTGGAGATAAGCACAAAAAATCTCAAGAAGATCTTTTTACTACAAAGATAGTCACTACTGAAAAAGAAAGATTGCTGGCTTCTATGGAAATCATTAGCAGTATGAGTTCTTATGTCGAACTTTTGAATGAGGATTTAGATGTAAAAGACAGCAAACAGTTCATATTGCTTAAACAAGCTCTGGATCACGCGAATAATGCGGGGGCACTTCTGGGCATCAATGATGGTGGAACATTAACAAAATCTGCAGCAGCGGTTAAAGATTTAGTGGTTTATTTCAATGGGTTGTATAATACCAGGGTAAGCGCAGGGAATATAGGTAGTACGGTAAATAATCATTGGCAAAGAATAAAAAATGATCTAACTGATATACGAAACGATATCGCGACAAAAGGTAAACAAACCGGAAGAAATACCTTTGCGACGGTACATAATAATCTCGTTTATTACAATGCCTCCTTAAAAAAAGGAGGAGGTAATGAATTTAAGACATTGAAGAGCAGACAAGAATTCCTGGCTGCGATTATCAGCATTAATGAAACACGTCTTCGTGCAGCAGATCCAGCAATTCCAGCAATACAAGCACTGAACTCATTTCTTGACGAGGGGAATCACCTTAAGGATTTATACACTAATAAAACACGCACAGCGGCTGAACAAAAAAGGCTAAATGAAATATTACGTGCACAAGTAATTAGTGGGTTAAAGGCGTCTGAGGGGCTGGCAAAACTACTTATTGCTAGCGGAATAATGTTATAGGAGGCTTTTTATGAACGATGTACAAAATCGTAGAATACTGGCATTACTCGACATGCTGTATAATACCCTGGGCAATAAAACCACATGTAAGGTTTGTCATAAATATTTTATCCTTATCCTCTCGATTATGAACAACCTGACGATTAACTATGGTTCTGAAACCTCACCAGAGTTAAGCGGAATTAGTTATGAAGATGCGAATGCGTTAATTACTGAACTGATATTATTTATTGAAGATGTTGACGCTGAGAATCATGAAGCATATCCGGGACATTTGAATGAGATTAAACGCATTCTGAATTTCGCTATTGCCGCTTGAATATAATTATGATTAAAGCACCTCAAGAGGCAATCTTTTGAGGTGCTTTCACTTAATAATCAATCCCGATTTGTGCTTTAACTCCTGCATCAAACGCATGTTTGACGGGGCGTAATTCACTGACGGTATCTGCCAGTTCAAGTATATCCCGATGACAGCCACGACCCGTGATAATCACCGTTTGCTGATGTGGACGCTCATTTAAGGCTTGCACCACTTCTTCCAGTGGCAAATAGTCATACGCCACCATATACGTCAGCTCATCGAGCAAAACCATATCCAGCGAGGAATCAGCCAGCATTCGCTTTGCATGTTGCCAGACTTCACGGCAGGCAGCGGTATCAGCTTCGCGGTTTTGCGTATCCCAGGTAAAACCTGTTGCCATCACCTGAAACTCGACGCCGTGTGGTTCCAGTAGATTGCGCTCGCCGTTAGGCCAGGTGCCTTTAATAAACTGCACGATGCCCACTTTTTTTCCGTGACCTACCGCGCGTGTTGCCGTACCAAATGCCGCAGTGGTTTTGCCTTTTCCATTGCCAGTAAAAACAATAATAATGCCGCGCTCATCCTGGGCCTGCGCCACGCGGGCATCCACTTTTTCTTTAACACGTTGCTGACGCTGTTGGTAGCGTTCGTCACTCATTGGGAAATTCCTGGTTTACGGCCCGGTTGGGCGTCAAAGGTCATACCGGTTTTACGGCGGCTGTCATCGCCCATCAGCCAGAGGTATAGCGGCATGATATCGGCGGGTGTTTTGAGCTTCAGCGGATCTTCCGTAGGGAAGGCACTGGCACGCATGGCAGTGCGCGTACCGCCCGGGTTAATGCAGTTCACACGCAGACGCTGCTGATATTCATCGGCCAGTACTTGCATCATCCCTTCGGTGGCAAATTTAGAGGCAGCATATGCGCCCCAGTTGGCACGCCCCTGACGTCCAACGCTTGATGAGGTAAAGACCAGCGAACCGGCGTCCGATTTGAGTAATAAAGGAAGAAGTGCCTGGGTCAGCATAAAGGTAGCATTTACGTTGACCTGCATGACATCCTGCCAGACCTGCGGATTTTGTTCGCTCATCGGGCAAACTTCGCCAAGCAATCCGGCATTATGCAGAACGCCGTCCAGACGCGGATAATTAACGGCAATGCGCTGTGCCAGTTGATGGCAATCTTCGGATGTGCAGGTCAGCAAATCGAGAATAAACCACTGTGGCTGGTGTCCGGTCTCTTCGAACATACGCCGGGCGACCTGACGTAATTTTTCTTCGTTACGACCCAGTAAAATCACCGTCGCGCCATAACGCGCATAAGTCTGAGCGGCTTCACGACCAATTCCGTCGCTGGCACCGGTCACCAGGATAATACGATCATTGAGTAAATCTTGTTTTGGTTGGTAATGCATGGCTACTCCTCAACGACATTATCCGTCGCGTTGCCAGTGTACTTATGACTTTGAGGGGTTATGCCTTAAACAGAGGCGCATTTCAATCAGCCAGGAGCGATAACGCCGTAAAATGAATACTTTGTCATACTTTCTCGTCAAGAATATCTCTGCGAGACGGCTTAACATGCCTGTTGTAAACTGTGAAGCAAAGCGTTGTTTAACCAAGGTGGGACTCGTGGAATTGTTGTCTGAATATGGTTTGTTTTTGGCGAAAATTGTCACTGTTGTGGTGGCGATTGCGGCTATTGCCGCCATTATTGTCAATGTTGCCCAACGTAATAAGCGCCAGCGTGGCGAGTTACGGGTTAATAATCTCAGCGAACAATATAAGGAGATGAAAGAAGAACTGGCCGCAGCGCTGATGGATACACATCAGCAAAAACAGTGGCATAAAGCGCAGAAGAAAAAGCACAAGCAAGAAGCGAAAGCAGCGAAAGCGAGAGCCAAACTGGGCGAGGTGGTGACTGACAGTAAGCCCCGTGTCTGGGTGCTGGATTTCAAAGGCAGCATGGACGCGCATGAAGTGAACTCGCTGCGTGAAGAGGTCACTGCGGTACTCGCGGCATTTAAGCCGCGTGACCAGGTGGTTTTGCGTCTGGAAAGCCCCGGCGGTATGGTTCATGGTTACGGTCTGGCAGCCTCGCAGTTGCAGCGTCTGCGCGATAAAAACATTCCTTTAACCGTTACGGTAGACAAAGTGGCTGCCAGCGGCGGCTACATGATGGCCTGTGTTGCGGATAAAATTGTTTCCGCACCGTTTGCCATTGTTGGCTCCATCGGTGTGGTGGCGCAAATGCCCAACTTTAACCGCTTCCTGAAAAGTAAAGATATTGATATCGAACTGCATACTGCCGGGCAATATAAGCGGACGTTGACATTGCTGGGTGAAAACACCGAAGAAGGGCGTGAGAAATTCCGTGAAGAACTGAACGAAACACATCAGCTATTTAAAGCTTTTGTAAAACGTATGCGTCCGTCTCTGGATATTGAAGAGGTGGCTACTGGCGAACACTGGTACGGGCAACAGGCGGTAGAGAAAGGTCTGGTTGACGAAATAAACACCAGTGATGAAGTGATTCTGAGTCTGATGGAAGGCCGTGAAGTGGTTAACGTGCGTTATATGCAGCGTAAACGGTTAATAGACCGATTTACCGGCAGTGCGGCAGAGAGCGTCGACCGATTGTTGTTACGCTGGTGGCAGCGCGGGCAAAAGCCTTTGATGTAAAAGACAAACGCGAGGTTCAGGCCTCGCGTTTTGCTTTAATCTACCAGATGATATTTTTCCGAGAGCACGTGAGCCAGGTGTTTAAACATATTAAACACCGCGGTGCTTTTCGCAGTCGGCAATCCTTGTTCATCTAAAAAGTAATCGCCGGTAAACACCAGTACGCCATTACGCTGCGTAACGCCGGTGGCTTCAATTCCTGCGAGCGTATCCTCATGCTCACGAATGATTTTGTTGGCCTCTTTCAACAGCGTTTCGCGGTCGATGGGTTGTGTCTCTTTGTTCATTATTTACTCCTTAAACAAGGACATTAGTCTACGCCAGGCATGGCTTGCAGACAAATATACCACGCTGGCGTCAGGTGCGCCTTACTGGCAACTTTGGATTTTGCATGCTAATAAAGTTGCGTAACGGATTTTATCAGGTACAGTGTGACGCTTTCGTCAATCTGGCAATAGATTTGCTTGACATTCGACCAAAATTCCGTCGTGCTATAGCGCCTGTAGGCAAAGACCTGCTAACTCAGTCACCTGAATTTTCGTGAACAGAGTCACGACAAGGGGTTGATATCCGCAGAGAGCGAGTCCATATCGGTAACTCGTTGCCAGTGGAAGGTTTATCAATGTGCGACGCATTCCTGGAAGAATCAAATTAGGTAAGGTGAATATGGGTAAAGCTCTTGTCATCGTTGAGTCCCCGGCAAAAGCCAAAACGATCAACAAGTATCTGGGTAGTGACTACGTGGTGAAATCCAGCGTCGGTCACATCCGCGATTTGCCGACCAGTGGCTCAACTACTAAAAAGAGTGCCGACTCTACCTCCACCAAGACGGCTAAAAAGCCTAAAAAGGATGAACGTGGCGCTCTCGTCAACCGTATGGGGGTTGACCCGTGGCACAATTGGGAGGCGCACTATGAAGTGTTGCCTGGTAAAGAGAAGGTCGTCTCTGAACTGAAACAACTGGCTGAAAAAGCCGACCACATCTATCTCGCAACCGACCTTGACCGCGAAGGGGAAGCCATTGCATGGCACCTGCGGGAAGTGATTGGTGGTGATGATGCGCGCTATAGCCGGGTGGTGTTTAACGAAATTACTAAAAACGCGATCCGCCAGGCTTTCAACAAACCTGGTGAGCTGAATATTGATCGTGTTAATGCCCAGCAGGCGCGTCGCTTTATGGACCGTGTGGTGGGTTATATGGTTTCTCCGCTGCTGTGGAAAAAGATTGCTCGCGGTCTTTCTGCCGGGCGTGTGCAATCAGTGGCGGTTCGCCTGGTGGTCGAGCGTGAACGAGAAATTAAAGCGTTCGTACCGGAAGAGTTCTGGGAGGTGGATGCCAGCACGACCACACCATCAGGCGAAGCGTTGGCCTTGCAGGTGACCCATCAGAACGACAAACCGTTCCGCCCGGCGACTAAAGAACAAACTCAGGCAGCGGTAAGTCTGCTGGAAAAAGCGCGCTATAGCGTGCTGGAACGTGAAGACAAACCGACAACCAGTAAACCTGGCGCGCCTTTTATTACTTCCACATTGCAACAGGCTGCCAGTACCCGTCTTGGTTTTGGCGTGAAAAAAACCATGATGATGGCGCAGCGTCTGTATGAAGCTGGCTATATCACTTACATGCGTACCGACTCCACTAACCTGAGTCAGGACGCGGTAAATATGGTTCGTGGATATATCAGCGATAATTTCGGTAAGAAATATCTGCCGGAAAGCCCGAACCAATACGCCAGCAAAGAAAACTCTCAAGAAGCGCACGAAGCGATTCGTCCTTCTGACGTCAATGTAATGGCAGAATCGCTGAAAGATATGGAAGCGGATGCGCAGAAACTGTACCAGTTAATCTGGCGTCAGTTCGTTGCATGTCAGATGACCCCGGCGAAATATGACTCCACCACGCTGACCGTTGGCGCAGGTGATTTCCGCCTGAAAGCGCGCGGACGTATTTTGCGTTTCGATGGTTGGACGAAAGTGATGCCCGCGCTGCGTAAAGGCGATGAAGATCGTATTTTACCGGCTGTCGATAAAGGTGACTCACTGTCGCTTGTTGAGCTGACACCTGCTCAGCACTTTACCAAACCGCCAGCCCGTTTCAGTGAAGCTTCGCTGGTTAAAGAACTGGAAAAACGCGGTATTGGTCGCCCTTCCACCTATGCGTCGATCATTTCGACCATTCAGGATCGTGGTTATGTGCGCGTAGAAAACCGTCGTTTCTATGCGGAAAAAATGGGTGAGATCGTAACTGATCGCCTGGAAGAAAATTTCCGTGAGTTAATGAACTACGACTTTACCGCGCAGATGGAAAACAGCCTCGACCAGGTGGCGAATCACGAAGCAGAGTGGAAAGCCGTACTGGATCACTTCTTCTCGGATTTCACCCAGCAGCTCGATAAAGCGGAAAAAGATCCGGAAGAGGGCGGTATGCGGCCGAACCAGATGGTTCTGACCAGTATCGATTGCCCGACCTGTGGCCGCAAAATGGGTATTCGTACTGCCAGTACCGGGGTATTCCTCGGCTGTTCCGGCTATGCGCTACCGCCGAAAGAGCGTTGCAAAACCACCATCAACCTGGTGCCGGAAAACGAAGTGCTTAACGTGCTGGAAGGCGAAGATGCTGAAACCAACGCGCTGCGCGCCAAACGTCGTTGCCAGAAGTGTGGCACGGCGATGGATAGCTATCTCATCGATCCGAAACGTAAATTGCATGTCTGTGGTAATAACCCAACCTGCGACGGTTACGAGATCGAAGAGGGCGAATTCCGCATTAAAGGTTATGACGGCCCGATCGTTGAGTGTGAAAAATGTGGTTCTGAAATGCATCTGAAAATGGGGCGTTTCGGTAAATACATGGCCTGCACTAACGAAGAGTGTAAAAACACGCGTAAGATTTTACGTAACGGTGAAGTCGCGCCGCCGAAAGAAGATCCGGTTCCGCTGCCAGAATTACCGTGCGAAAAATCGGATGCTTATTTCGTGCTGCGTGATGGTGCTGCCGGTGTGTTCCTGGCTGCCAATACCTTCCCTAAATCACGTGAAACGCGTGCACCGCTGGTGGAAGAGCTTTATCGCTTCCGCGACCGTTTACCGGAAAAATTGCGTTATCTGGCCGATGCGCCGCAGCAGGATCCGGAAGGTAATAAGACAATGGTTCGCTTTAGCCGTAAAACCAAACAGCAATATGTCTCTTCGGAAAAAGATGGAAAGGCAACTGGCTGGTCAGCATTTTATGTAGATGGCAAATGGGTTGAAGGGAAAAAATAACCTTTAACTTTTTCCGGTTTTTATAAACAAAGGGTCGCGAAAACGGCCCTTTTTTATTACATATTATTTTTTCTGCACACCTATACACTAAAGCTATAAATGATATAGTGGTTATAGTTATCGCTTTTTTTATTATTAAATCGTATTAGTCACCCGCCAGGTGTGACGAAAAAACGATGTTCAGATGGCGTCTAAGTGGATGGTTTAACATGAAATTACAACAACTTCGCTATATTGTTGAGGTGGTCAATCATAACCTGAATGTCTCATCAACGGCTGAAGGACTTTACACATCACAACCAGGGATCAGTAAGCAAGTCAGAATGCTGGAAGATGAGTTGGGCATTCAAATTTTTTCCCGCAGCGGCAAGCATTTGACGCAGGTTACTCCAGCCGGGCAGGAAATAATTCGTATTGCTCGTGAAGTCCTGTCGAAAGTAGATGCCATTAAATCGGTTGCCGGAGAGCACACCTGGCCAGATAAAGGCTCATTATATATTGCCACTACTCACACTCAGGCACGCTATGCGTTACCAAACGTCATCAAAGGTTTTATTGAGCGTTATCCTCGCGTTTCTTTGCATATGCACCAGGGATCACCGACACAAATTGCCGATGCAGTCTCTAAAGGTAATGCCGATTTCGCTATTGCCACGGAAGCACTTCATTTGTATGAAGATTTGGTGATGCTGCCATGCTATCACTGGAACCGGGCTATTGTGGTGACCCCGGACCACCCACTGGCAGGCAAAAATGCAATCACCATTGAAGAACTGGCGCAGTATCCGTTGGTGACGTATACCTTCGGTTTTACCGGACGCTCTGAACTGGATACCGCTTTTAACCGCGCAGGGTTGACGCCGCGTATCGTCTTCACGGCAACGGATGCTGATGTCATTAAAACCTACGTCCGGTTGGGACTGGGGGTAGGGGTGATTGCCAGCATGGCGGTCGACCCGGTTGCTGACCCTGACCTGGTTCGTGTCGATGCACACGACATTTTCAGCCATAGCACAACCAAAATTGGTTTTCGTCGCAGTACGTTTTTACGCAGTTATATGTATGATTTCATTCAGCGTTTTGCCCCGCATTTAACGCGAGACGTCGTTGATGCCGCTGTGGCACTGCGTTCTAATGAAGAAATTGAGGTCATGTTTAAAGATATCAAGTTGCCTGAAAAATAATTACCTGCGTTATTTCCGGCACCTTTATGTTACCTGGGGGCCGGAATATATTCTCTGCTCCTTCTTATTCGTATGCACCCACAATATAATTACCCCTGAAATCTTTATGGTAAATCGATCATAAAGTAGTGCCTAATTACCCGCCTCGCAAACTTCAATCTTCAAATATCTATATCAGGTCAAAAGATTGAATTATTCACTGGATACGATTCGTAAATTAGCTGGATTTTTGGCTAAAGTTTCATTAGGATTTGTCTCATCGTTTGATTAATTTTACCAATTGGTTAACGTCTTACTGATAAGTGATGGCAATCATATGAGGTTAGCAATGCCTTCTAGAAATCAGGAACCCCGCCGGGACCCTGAATTAAAACGCAAAGCCTGGCGTGCAGTATTTCTTGGTTCTGCACTCTTCTGGGTGGTTGTCGCACTACTGATATGGAAAGTGTGGGGATAACGATGGTTGTTCAGGAGCAGCATCAGGAATCGTCACCATTATGTCAGCATAGTGACAACGAAATGGAAACGAAACGAGAATGTTCCGTCGTTATTCCAGATGACTGGAAACTAACGTCGCAGCAGCAAGCCTTTATAGAGATGTTTGCTGAAGATGATCAGCAGAAACAATAATTATCATCATTCTTATTATCCGATATATTCGTGAATTAAACGCTTTTTAATACACCACTGCAATAAAAGGTTGAGTAATTTCAACATAAAGTAATAACAAATAAAGGGTGTAGCCTATGATCATCACAAATACGAAATACTGGTCCTGGATGGGCGCATTTTCTCTGTCGATACTCTTCTGGTCCGAACTCATCTGGATAGTTGCTCACTAATCTCTGACCTCGCTGCGGCGAGTTTTTTCTTTGTGTGCCGGGCATGTTCAGCAGCTCGGGGGTGAAAGTCCCCTGTCCAGCCTGATGGTGGCGAAGGACTAGCGAAGCGCAAGGGCGTCGTCGTGAGGCGGGGTCTGAAGGAAGCGTGAAGCAAATCCATGACCTGACGAACAGAAATCCGATACGAGGCCTACCCGGTTGGCGGAGCAAGCAAAGAATTGCGAAGGCCATAACCATCAAGAACCGGGGTGGTAAATCGGACAGGTGTGTGGTGAAGGCGGCTGAACTTACCCCGGGAGGCCTGTCCGTCGTTCTGTATCCAGAACTGAGCGTACCGTAAGGGGCGCTGACCGGCGGACAGGAGTCAGCAGAGGGCATAGTAGGGCATGACACCCGAAGGCCCGAACGGTAATGAGTGACGAGTATCAACGGAGGTTCTGAACGGTCATGCAGCAGAAAACGCATCGCGACCCTGAGGCCGGGGAACGGGGTGAAGCCCCGAACGCCGCCCTTCCGGGGGCTGAAACCGTGCAGGCACCGACGAACAGAGAAAGTCCGTCGTCAACAGTGTGGCTGATGGAAGCCATTTGTGAACCAGTCAATCTCAGGCAAGCCCTGAAAAGAGTTAAAGCCAACAAAGGTGCAGCGGGAGTCGATGGTATGCGCGTAAGCGAACTGCCGGACTACCTGAGGCACCACTGGCCAGAGCTGAAAGCGCAACTGCTGTCCGGCAGATACCGCCCATCTCCTGTGAGAAGAGTGTCCATACCGAAGCCCAGCGGCGGCGGACGTCTGCTGGACATCCCGACGGTGGTGGATCGCTTCATCCAGCAGGCGATGATGCAGGTATTGCAGGCACAGTGGGATAGCTCGTTCAGCGACAACAGCTACGGGTTCCGTTCCGGTCGTTCGGCCCACCAGGCAGTGATACAAGCCCGGGAACATATCGGGGCCGGGTATCACTGGGTGGTCGACCTCGATCTGGAGAAGTTCTTCGACCGGGTAAATCACGATGTGCTGATGAGCCGGATAGAGAAACGAGTATCGGATAAACGGGTGTTGTCACTTATCCGCAGGTTCCTGAATGCAGGGGTGATGGACGCAGGTCTGGTAAGGCCGGTGACAGAAGGAATGCCGCAGGGCGGCCCACTGTCGCCGCTGCTATCGAACCTGCTGCTTGACGACCTCGACAAGGAACTGGAGAAACGTGGTCTGAAGTTCGTGCGGTACGCAGACGACTGTAATGTCTACGTGAAAAGCGAACGGGCAGGCAACCGGATCATGGCGGGGTTGACGCACTGGCTGAGCCATAAACTGAAGCTGAAGGTCAACGCGAAGAAGAGTGCTGTAGCACGCCCTGAAACGCGCAAGTTCCTTGGATACAGCTTCATAAGGGGGCGGAAGGTATGGTGCGTGGTATCGCCGGAGTCGATAAAACGGTTCAAAATGCGGATAAGAGCACTGACCGGACGCAACACAGGGAGAAGCCTTGAACAGCTAACTCAGCCGCTAAGACGATATCTGACGGGCTGGAAAAGTTACTACGGGCTGAACCAGAGGCCATCGCTGATGCGAGAGCTGAACGGATGGATAAGGCGCAGGCTGCGAAGCATACTCTGGAAACAGTGGAAAACGGGCCGCAACCGCTTCAGGGAGTTGCGCAGTCGAGGCGTAATCAAGGACCTTGCGGCGCAAACAGCAGGAAGCTGCCATAAAGAGTGGCGGATAAGCTGTAGTCCGGCACTGAATATAGCACTCCCCAATAAGCTGTTCTCCAGACTGGGCCTGCCAGAAGTATAGGCAGGCGACGATCAACATAACCGAACCGCCGTATACGGCCCCGTACGTACGGTGGTGTGGGAGGAAGCTGATCGTGAGATCAGCTCCTATCCCGATTTATCCCTGTAAGGCCTCTCCTCTTTTATCAATTTGGGTTGTTATCAAATCGTTACGCAGTGTTTGTGTTATCTTTAATATTCACCCTGAGGAGAATCAGGGTATCGCAACCCTGTCATTAAGGAGGAGCTATGTCGTCAACCCTACGAGAAGCCACTAAGGACACGTTGCAGGCTAAAGATAAAACCTACCATTACTACAGTCTGCCGCTTGCTGCCAAATCACTGGGCGATATTACCCGTCTGCCTAAGTCACTCAAAGTTTTGCTCGAAAACCTGCTGCGCTGGCAGGATGGCAACTCTGTTACCGAAGAAGATATACATGCGCTGGCAGGATGGCTGAAAAATGCCCATGCTGACCGTGAAATCGCTTACCGTCCGGCAAGAGTGCTGATGCAAGACTTTACCGGCGTGCCTGCTGTCGTTGACCTTGCGGCGATGCGTGAAGCGGTAAAACGTCTCGGCGGCGATACCGCGAAGGTGAACCCGCTCTCACCCGTCGATCTGGTGATTGACCACTCGGTGACCGTCGATCGGTTTGGTGATGATGAGGCCTTCGAGGAAAACGTGCGCCTGGAAATGGAGCGCAATCACGAACGTTATGTATTCCTGAAATGGGGACAGCAGGCATTCAGTCGTTTTAGGGTGGTGCCGCCAGGCACTGGGATTTGCCATCAGGTTAACCTCGAGTATCTCGGTAAAGCGGTGTGGAGCGAATTGCAGGGCGGTGAGTGGATTGCTTACCCGGATACGCTTGTCGGCACCGACTCGCACACCACGATGATCAACGGTCTTGGCGTGTTGGGGTGGGGTGTTGGTGGGATCGAAGCGGAAGCAGCAATGTTAGGTCAGCCGGTTTCCATGCTTATCCCGGATGTTGTGGGCTTTAAACTCAGCGGAAAATTACGTGAAGGTATCACCGCCACAGACCTGGTTCTTACCGTCACTCAGATGCTGCGTAAACATGGCGTAGTGGGTAAATTCGTCGAATTTTACGGCGATGGACTGGATTCGCTGCCGCTGGCAGATCGCGCGACGATTGCCAACATGTCACCGGAGTACGGCGCGACCTGCGGCTTCTTCCCAATAGATTCGGTTACCCTCGATTACATGCGTTTAAGTGGACGCAGTGAAGATCAGGTCGAACTGGTCGAAAAATACGCCAAAGCGCAAGGAATGTGGCGTAACCCGGGCGATGAACCGATTTTTACCAGTACATTAGAACTGGATATGAATGACGTTGAAGCCAGTCTTGCCGGACCAAAACGGCCGCAGGATCGCGTTGCGCTGGCAGATGTACCAAAAGCTTTTGCCGCCAGTAACGAACTGGAAGTGAATGCCACGCATAAAGATCGCCAGCCCGTCGATTATGTTATGAACGGGCATCAGTATCAGTTGCCTGATGGCGCAGTGGTTATTGCCGCAATAACATCGTGTACCAACACGTCTAACCCCAGCGTGTTGATGGCTGCCGGGTTGCTGGCGAAAAAAGCCGTAACTCTGGGGCTGAAACGACAACCGTGGGTTAAAGCGTCGCTGGCTCCCGGCTCGAAAGTGGTTTCTGACTATCTGGCAAAAGCCAAACTGACACCGTATCTCGATGAACTTGGCTTTAATCTTGTAGGTTATGGCTGTACAACCTGTATCGGTAACTCTGGCCCATTACCCGATCCTATCGAAACGGCGATCAAAAAAGGTGATTTAACCGTTGGAGCGGTGCTGTCTGGTAACCGTAACTTTGAAGGGCGTATTCATCCACTGGTTAAAACCAACTGGCTGGCCTCGCCGCCGCTGGTTGTTGCTTATGCGCTGGCGGGCAATATGAACATCAACCTCGCTTCCGATCCACTTGGACATGATCGCAAAGGCGATCCGGTATATCTGAAAGATCTCTGGCCATCAGCACAAGAAATTGCTCGCGCGGTTGAGCAAGTCTCAACAGAAATGTTCCGTAAAGAATATGCGGAAGTTTTTGAAGGCACGGCGGAGTGGAAAGAGATTAACGTTGCGCGATCAGATACCTACGGATGGCAGGATGATTCGACCTATATTCGGTTATCGCCTTTCTTTGATGAGATGCAGGTGACGCCAGCGCCAGTGGAAGACATTCACGGTGCGCGAATCCTGGCAATGTTGGGGGATTCGGTTACCACTGACCATATTTCTCCGGCAGGCAGTATTAAGCCCGACAGCCCGGCAGGGCGATATTTGCAGGGTCGTGGCGTTGAGCGTAAAGACTTTAACTCCTACGGTTCGCGGCGTGGTAACCATGAAGTGATGATGCGCGGCACGTTTGCCAATATTCGCATTCGTAACGAAATGGTGCCTGGCGTTGAAGGAGGGATGACGCGCCATTTGCCTGCCAGCGAGGTTGTCTCTATTTACGATGCAGCGATGCGCTATAAGCAGGAGAAAACACCGCTGGCGGTGATTGCCGGGAAAGAGTATGGATCTGGTTCCAGCCGTGACTGGGCAGCAAAAGGTCCGCGTCTGCTCGGTATTCGTGTGGTTATTGCCGAATCGTTTGAACGTATTCACCGTTCGAATCTAATTGGTATGGGTATTCTGCCGCTGGAGTTCCCTCCAGGCGTGACGCGTAAAACGTTAGGGCTGAGCGGGGAAGAAAAGATTGATATTACCGATCTACAAAGTCTACAACCGGGCGCGACGGTTCCGGTGACGCTAATGCGAGCGGAGGGGAGTCAGGAAGTTGTGCTGTGCCGTTGTCGTATCGACACCGCGACGGAATTAACCTATTACCAGAACGACGGTATTTTGCATTATGTCATTCGTAATATGTTGAAGTAACTGTGCTTTACTTGCCGGATGAGGGGCATCCGGCAAGCAGGCCGAATTTGCATTAAACGAGGATTATTTGTTCAGCAAATGGCCCATTTTTTCCGCTTTGGTATCGAGATAATGCTCGTTATTTGGGTTACGACCGACAATCAACGGCACGCGTTCAACAATGTTAATCCCTGCTTCGGTCAGAATTTCGACTTTTTTCGGGTTGTTGGTTAACAGACGGACTTCGTTGACACCAAGTAACTTGAACATATCGGCGCAAAGAGTGAAATCGCGTTCATCAGCGGCGAAGCCTAACTGGTGATTAGCCTCTACGGTATCGTAGCCTTGATCCTGCAACGCGTAAGCGCGAATTTTATTCAGCAGACCAATGTTACGTCCTTCCTGACGGTGATACAGCAAAATACCACGGCCTTCTTCGGCTATTTGTGTCAGTGCCGCTTCAAGCTGGAAGCCACAATCGCAGCGCAAGCTGAACAGGGCGTCACCGGTCAGACATTCGGAATGGACGCGCGCAAGTACCGGGGTATGCCCGGAAATATCGCCATAGACTAGCGCGACATGATCGTGTCCGGTTGCCAGTTCTTCAAATCCCACCATCAGGAAATCGCCCCAGGGGGTTGGCAGTTTAGCTTCTGCCACACGTTTAAGCTGCATGAAATTCTCCAGATAATGCTGGTTCTGTATCGGCTTATTTTGCCATAACGCGAAGGTGTTCACCTAATCACGACGCGTCAATCGTTCACTGAATGGCACAAATCTGCCAATTTTTCCAGGTCAGAGCATTTTCAGTTATGATTGTGAGACTTATAAGGAAGGAGAGACCATGCGTTCGATTGCCAGACGTACCGCAGTTGGAGCAGCACTATTACTTATCATGCCGGTAGCGGTGTGGATTTCTGGCTGGCGTTGGCAACTTGGAGATCAAAGTTGGCTGTTAAAAGCGGCCTTTTGGGTCACTGAAACCGTCACTCAGCCCTGGGGCGTCATTACGCATCTTATTTTATTCGGCTGGTTTCTCTGGTGTCTGCGTTTTCGCCTCAAAGCCGCAGTTATGTTATTTGCTATTCTGGCAGCGGCAATTCTTGTCGGACAGGGAGTTAAATCCTGGATCAAAGGTAAAGTTCAGGAGCCACGCCCTTTTGTTATCTGGCTGGAAAAAACACATCATATTCCGGTTGATGAGTTCTACACTTTAAAGCGAGCAGAGCGCGGTAATTTAGTGAAAGAACAGTTGGCTGAAGAAAAAAATATCCCGCAATATTTACGTTCTCATTGGCAGAAAGAGACGGGGTTTGCCTTTCCTTCCGGCCACACGATGTTTGCCGCCAGTTGGGCCTTGCTCGCCGTTGGGCTGTTGTGGCCACGTAGGCGAACTTTAACCATTGCGCTCTTGCTGGTCTGGGCAACGGGAGTAATGGGAAGCCGCTTGCTGCTGGGGATGCATTGGCCGCGCGATCTGGTGGTGGCTACGTTGATTTCGTGGGCGCTGGTGGCGGTGGCAACCTGGCTCGCGCAACGTATTTGTGGGCCATTAACACCACCGCCGGAAGAAAATCGTGAGATAGCGCAGCGAGAACAAGAAAGTTAAAACTGGTTGAATTTCCGAATTTAACCCTCAAATCATCAACAATGATTGTGGCTACCATTTCGCAGACGTCGTGAAAATGGTACTTTAAAGGGCTATTGCGGTAAGTTGACCATAATTTATTCGCTCTAACCACATAACGGGAAGTAATGTGAAATATTTACTCATTTTCTTACTGGTGTTAGCGATTTTTGTGATTTCTATCACGTTAGGTGCGCAGAATGATCAGCAGGTAACGTTTAATTATCTGTTAGCGCAAGGGGAGTATCGTATCTCTACTTTGCTGGCGGTATTGTTTGCTGCGGGGTTTGCTATCGGTTGGTTGATTTGTGGCCTGTTCTGGCTGCGAATTCGTGTTTCTCTGGCACGCGCTGAACGTAAAATAAAGCGACTGGAAAACCAGCTTTCACCTGCGACTGGCGTGGCGGTAGCGCCTGATTCGTCAGTAGCGAAGGAATAACTTTCTATGCTGGAGTTGTTGTTTCTGCTCTTGCCTGTAGCCGCTGCCTATGGCTGGTATATGGGCCGCAGAAGTGCGCAACAAAACAAGCAAGATGAAGCCAACCGCCTGTCACGTGATTACGTAGCAGGGGTTAACTTCCTGCTTAGTAATCAACAGGACAAAGCGGTGGATCTGTTCCTCGATATGCTGAAAGAGGATACAGGCACCGTTGAAGCCCACCTTACGCTCGGAAACTTATTCCGTTCGCGTGGCGAAGTCGATCGCGCTATTCGTATTCATCAAACCTTAATGGAAAGTGCCTCGTTGACCTATGAGCAGCGTCTGCTGGCAATTCAGCAACTGGGGCGTGATTACATGGCGGCGGGTTTATACGATCGCGCGGAAGATATGTTTAATCAACTGACTGATGAAACCGACTTCCGAGTTGGCGCATTGCAACAACTGTTGCAAATCTATCAGTCCACCAGTGAATGGCAGAAAGCAATTGATGTTGCAGAACGCCTGGTGAAGCTTGGTAAAGATAAACAGCGAGTCGAAATCGCCCATTTCTACTGTGAATTAGCCCTTCAGCACATGGCCAGTGACGATCTCGATCGCGCTATGGCCTTGTTGAAAAAAGGGGCGGCAGCCGACAAAAACAGCGCCCGCGTGTCCATTATGATGGGACGTGTTTTCATGGCAAAAGGGGAGTACGCAAAAGCGGTCGAGAGCCTGCAACGCGTTATCTCCCAGGACAGAGAGCTGGTCAGCGAAACGCTGGAAATGCTGCAAACCTGCTATCAGCAACTGGATAAAACTGCCGAATGGGCAGAGTTTCTCCAGCGTGCGGTGGAGGAGAATACGGGGGCAGATGCTGAACTGATGCTTGCCGACATCATTGAAGCGCGCGATGGCAGCGAAGCCGCACAGGTCTATATTACGCGCCAGCTACAACGCCATCCGACGATGCGCGTGTTCCACAAGTTGATGGATTACCACCTTAACGAAGCGGAAGAAGGGCGCGCCAAAGAGAGCCTGATGGTGTTGCGTGACATGGTGGGCGAGAAGGTGCGTAGTAAGCCGCGTTACCGCTGCCAGAAGTGTGGTTTTACTGCATACACGCTTTACTGGCATTGTCCGTCCTGCCGTGCCTGGTCAACCATTAAACCGATTCGTGGCCTGGATGGACTGTAATTTATAAAAAAAACTATCTTTAGTTACAACATACTAATGGTTATTTTTACAAATAGCTTCGGTAACGCCTGAGCAGAAAAAGACTGGCAGGGGGAAAATCGTAACTGTTAATTTTTTATTTCCACGGGTAGAATGCACGCCGTTTACCTGTTTTGCGCCACTTCCGGTGCCCATCATCAAGAAGGTCTGGTCATGACGTTAACTGCTTCATCTCCTTCCCGCGCTGTTACTCATTCTCCTGTTGTTGTTGCCCTTGATTATAATAATCGTGACGCTGCGCTGGCGTTTGTCGACAAGATCGACCCACGCGATTGCCGTCTGAAAGTAGGCAAGGAGATGTTTACCCTGTTTGGGCCGCAGTTTGTTCGTGAACTGCAACAACGTGGTTTTGATATCTTCCTCGACCTGAAATTCCACGATATTCCCAATACCGCAGCGCACGCCGTGGCAGCGGCGGCTGACTTAGGCGTGTGGATGGTAAACGTTCATGCCTCTGGCGGCGCACGTATGATGACCGCAGCACGTGAGGCGTTGGTTCCGTTTGGCAAAGATGCGCCGCTATTAATCGCTGTGACTGTACTCACTAGTATGGAAGCCAGCGATCTGGCCGATCTTGGTGTGACACTGTCACCGGCAGATTATGCAGAGCGTCTGGCGGCGCTGACGCAAAAATGCGGCCTTGACGGTGTTGTGTGTTCAGCCCAGGAAGCCGTGCGGTTTAAACAAGCATTTGGTCAGGATTTCAAACTGGTGACGCCGGGTATTCGCCCGCAGGGGAGCGACGCTGGCGATCAGCGCCGCATCATGACCCCGGAACAGGCGCTGGCGGCAGGCGTTGATTATATGGTGATTGGTCGCCCGGTAACGCAATCGGCGGCCCCGGCGCAAACGCTGAAAGCGATCAACACCTCGTTACAACGGAGTGCATGATGAGTGATTCTAACAGCCGTCTGGTCTACTCAACGGAAACTGGACGTATTGATGAACCCAAAGCGACCCCTGTACGACCAAAAGGCGACGGAGTGGTGCGCATCCAACGGCAAACCAGTGGGCGTAAAGGTAAGGGCGTATGCCTGATTACCGGCGTCGATCTCGATGATGCCGAACTGACAAAGCTGGCGGCTGAACTGAAGAAAAAATGCGGCTGCGGCGGGGCAGTAAAAGATGGAATTATCGAAATCCAGGGGGATAAGCGTGATTTATTAAAATCACTGCTTGAAGCGAAAGGGATGAAGGTAAAACTCGCAGGCGGTTAACAAAAAAAGCCACGGAAATATTTTCGTGGCTTTCGTTTATTTCACTGTGTGTATTATTCAGTTATTTCGTACTGAACCGAGTCAAGCGTATTATAATAGCGAGTTGCTAATCGACATTTATTTACGATTATTTACCGACCTGGTGACCGATAATACCACCAACTGCTGCACCACCTAATGTACCCAGCGTGCTGCCATCAGTCAGTACTGCACCGCCTAAAGCCCCTGCACCTGCACCGATTGCGGTGTTTCGGTCCCGTTTAGACCAGTTAGAACAGGCACTTAGAGACATTGCCAGTGTAATTGCCAGAACAGCCGCGGTCATTTTTTTGCTCGTTACAAACATAATACTCTCTCCTGAATTTATGATTCACGGAAGTAAGCTCTCTATAACTATAATAGTTCAGAATAGGCCATGTAAAATTATTCCGTGAAATCCTCTCGCGCGCAGGGTTATATCACGCAGGTGATAGTGACTTCCTGTTATATCGCTGATAATAAGTTTATAACGTTAGGGTGTTAATAACAGGTAAATAGTCTTAATTATCAACCAGGAATCATCTTAGTGCGGATGATTTGCGTTAGAGCAAATCATCCGTAAGGAAGGAAAGTGATTATATGTCAACGACGTGAACGATTAATTTACTGTGTTCCAAAGACATCAGATCGCTGGCGCTAATCTTTGAATCGGTTATAACGCGTTTGATTCTCTCAACAGGGCCGATGGGGTAAGAATGTACGGCACCAAACTTTGAACTGTCAGTCAGGACAATGGTTTCGCACTCTTTTTCCAGTACAGCATTGACCACATCGGTACGCATCATGTCGCGACCTGTAAACCCGGTTTCAGGTTGCCAGCCATCGATACCAATAAATGCCTTACTGAAATGCACCTGTTGGATACACTGACGTGTCAGAGGACCAACCATACTTTCGCTTTTTTTCTGGTACACACCGCCAAGTAAAATGACTTCACAAGGGGCGTCTTTCAATAAATGCGCTATATAGCTGCTGACCGTAATGATGGTGACATTTTTCTTTTGCTCACCCAATGTGCGGGTCAGAAGGGCATTACTGCTGCCATTCTCGATAAAGATGGTTTCTCCCGCTTGAACCAGTGAGGCGGCAAACTCAGCAAGTTCACGTTTCAGCGTATAATTATTCATCATACGGGTTTCGACATCATCGCTATCAAGCGAAACAGCAAAACCATGTGCACGGCGTAGATAGCTAAGTTTTTCGAGGGTGTTGAGATCCTGGCGGATAGTAACTTCGGAAACTCCAGTGGCTTTCGCCAGATCGGTTACGCTAACCTGACCCTGGTCAATGACCATCTGTAGAATAGTTTGTTGTCGGGAATTCATCGCTGTAATTCTTATAACGTTATAATACTCAATAAAAAATGCTGACGCGCCGGGCATCCTTAAATAGGGAAAACTGAAAGCACGATTGTTAAATCTCCCATGGTGCCTTCGGGATGTCTGGCGTAGATGCAGCAACCTGGCGCAAGAGTTCTGCTTTAAGTATCTCAAGATTATGGATCGCAGAGTGGTAATCGCCTGCCACAAGGATATCTAACACAATATCAATACGTTCGGCAACGCGCTGGGCATCAAATTCAGACATCAAGGGTATCCTTAAGGCAAAAAAGGTGAAAATAAATAATGCAAAAATTGCCGCTAAAAGAGAAGTGCTTAACGGCAAAGGTTAATTATCATTTACGAATACGATATGTAATGGAATTATATACCGTTAAATATATATATTCGTCTCTTTATGCGCGTTTCAGATAACGTTTATACCAGCGTTCAAACGCTACGGCGGGCATCGGTTTGGCAAACAAGAATCCTTGTCTCTCATTGATGCCGTTTTTGGTTAAAAAAGCATCTTCTTTTGCGCTTTCTACGCCTTCGGCAATAACCTGCAGGTTCAAGGCCTGAGCTACGGCGACAATTGCCCGTACCAGCGACTGTGAGACAGGTTGTTTGTGAATATCACGGACAAAAACCTGGTCGAGTTTAATGGCATCGATAGGAAATCGTGCCAGTTGAGAAAGGGAAGAGTAGCCAGTGCCGAAATCATCCAGGTGAACCTGTGCGCCTAATTGACTGAATTGCTGAATAACGGAAAGCGCCAGCTCGTCGTTTTCAATCAGGCAGCTTTCAGTCAGCTCGACATCAATAGGGCAATACTCAAATTTAAGTTCCTGGAGTACCTGTTTCAGGTCAGTGAAAATAGTTTGATCAGCGAGTTGGCGTGCTGAGACATTGACTGCCACCCGAAGATTGATGCCTTTATCTCGCCATTTTGCCACCTGGCGAACGACGTCAAGAATAACCCAACGACCCAGAGGCACAATCAGACCGGACTCTTCCGCATAGGAAATAAAGTCCAGTGGGGGAATTAGTCCGCGTTCGGGCGACTGCCAGCGCACCAGAGCTTCCAGACTGCGCACTTCACCGCGCCAGGTGATTTTCGGTTGATAGTGAATAACTAACTGATCGTTTTCCAGTGCTTTACGCAGGTTGGTATCCAACCACAGATATTCAAATACCCGTTGATTCATTTCCGGTGAAAAAACGCAAAATTGCCCTCGACCGCCTTCTTTGGCACTGTACATTGCCGTATCGGCGTGGCGAATAATTGCCGCACTGTCTGGGCCATGTTGCGGTGAAAGTGAAATACCGATCGAACAGCCAGTATAAACTTCGATTAAACCAATGCGAAAAGGCTGACGCAGGCGGGTCAAAATCCGCGATGCCATTGCTTCCAGGGCACTTTGTGAGGTGTTTGGTGCGAGTACCAGAAATTCATCGCCGCCAGAGCGCGCCAGTACCTGATCCGGCTCAAGACAGCTTAAAATGGCCAGTGAAACCTCGCGTAACAACTGGTCGCCAAACAAATGCCCGTAGGCATCGTTCACTTTTTTAAAATTGTCTAAATCGAGATAAACCACGCCGACTTTACTTTCATCCACCTGATTAATGGCGTGATCGATTAATTCCTGCATAGCGTTACGATTCGGCAGCCCTGTAATGCTGTCGGTGTTAGCCAGAATTCGCAAGCGCTCCTGGGCGTGGCGTTCTTCGGTGATATCGGTGCCGGAGCAGATTAAATAGATCTCATTTTTGCCGCTGCCGCTATGCACGAATTTGTTGCGAAACAGAAACAGCCGCTGGCCTTTACGCGTGGGTATCCAGATTTCTACCTCATATGCATTGCCGTTTCGAAAAAATCCACGGTTATTGCGCATGGATGCCGCAGCTTCACGACGACTCATAAACAGTTTAAACACACTTTGCCCGATGACATCGTGTTCTTTCAGCCCCGTGTACTCTTCACATAACCGGTTAAAACGCTGGATATTTCCCCGACTGTCCAGAATCACTATTGCAGAGTGGGCTTCAGAAACCACTTGTTCTGCAAAGGACAGTCCGTGTGATAAATCACGAGCTACCGCCGGTGTGTCATGCCATGCTGACGCGTTTCCACCCCATTCACGCTTATTGATTTTTCGTCCCACCAGATGAACAGAAAGATCACTCTCATCGACTGTCAGGCTCATCATCAGGCTGGAGGTGATAACCGTCATTTCCCGGATACGAGCAGCCTGTTCGGCAGATAACTGCAGAGTACGTTCAGGTTCCGTTGTTTCGGTGGCGGAAAAACGCAAAACATCACTGTTTTCCGACAACCGCCAGTATGGGTTGTGCGATCCGAGAAAGTTGTACAACGTTGTGGACTCCCTAATGGTTTTCATGATGCATACCCTCCGGTTAACAGCGGAGTCCCGCAGTTAAATGAACGGTTCATATGGCTTACATGAAATTAATGGCGGTTAAACGTATTGTTTTTTTTATATATTTATTTGTAATCCAGTTTTGGGAAAACGCCAGTTTTCAAACGGATGTCATTAAAAAAAATCTGCTGAGATAAACGAATATGGGGGAAGGGAAAGGCAAACGGCCCATCCGTAATGAATGGGCCGTAAAAAGAGATTACGCGACAGGGCGCGCAATAATGCTGCGGGTTTCCATGCGTACTTCGGCAATGGTGACGTCGATAACGTCGGTTACTTTGTAAACTGTTTCACCTTTAATTTGTACGGTGCCGTTTTCCTGACTGCAAACCAGCTCATCGCGCACGGCGTGTAAGAACGGTGCAGGGATAAAGGCGATAGCGCCGTTATCGACCAGACGCACACGCATACCGCCCCGGCTGATATCGACGATTTCTGCCGCAAAACGGGTGTCAGTGCCCGCTTTGTCTTTCAGGAAACGCGCGTACAACCAGTCCCCGACATCACGTTCTGCCATCCGGTTGAGACGACGACGCTCTGCCATTTGGGTGGTGATCTCATCCTGCGGACGCGTCGCCGTTTCGCCTTTGATGATCGCTTTCAGCAAACGATGGTTGATCATGTCGCCATACTTGCGAATTGGTGAAGTCCAGGTGGCATACGCTTCCAGACCGAGGCCAAAGTGAGGACCCGGTTCGGTGCTGATTTCCGCAAAAGACTGAAAACGGCGAATGCGGCTGTCGAGGAAGCCAGTCGGTTGCGCATCCAGCTCACGACGCAGTTTGCAGAAACCGTCCAGTGTGAGCACTTCTTCGGCATCAACATGCAGGCCATGCGTTTTCAGCAATGCTGCCAGCGCCTCGGCATTTGCCGGATCAAAGCCCATATGCACGTTATAGATACCGAAACCGAGCTTATCGCGCAGCACGCGGGCCGCACAAATGTTAGCGGCGATCATCGCTTCTTCGACAATACGGTTAGCAATACGGCGTGGTTCAGCGACGATATCCAACACTTCACCTTTTTCACCGAGAATAAAACGGTAATCCGGGCGATCTTTAAACACCAACGCATGGTTATTACGCCATTCGCCGCGACGCTGGCAAATTTGCGCTAACAGGCGGATTTGTCCGGCAATCGCATCACTTTCTGGCTGCCAGTCGCCGGTGTTTTCCAGCCAGTCGGAAACCTGGTCATAAACCAGTTTGGCTTTGGATTCGATGGTAGCGGCAAAAAATTCGATGTTGTCTTCAATGGTGCCATCAGCAGACAACGTCATCCGACATGCCAGTACCGGGCGCACTTCATTGGCACGCAGTGAGCAGAGATCGTCAGAAAGCTCGCGCGGCAGCATCGGGATGTTGAAGCCCGGCAGATAGTTGGTGAATGCGCGAATTTTCGCTGCTTTGTCCAGCTTGCTGCCTTCGGCAATCCACGCGGTTGGATCGGCAATTGCGACAATTAACTGCAGTTTGTCATCCGGTAACGCCTTCGCGAAGAGGGCATCATCCATATCTTCCGTGCTGGCACTGTCGATGGTGACAAAGTCCAGCGCGGTGAGATCTTCACGAACCAAACCCTCATCGAGCATTTCGGTGGCGACGCCATCTGGTGCTTCTTTTTCCAGGTTATGGCGCGCCAGGGTTACCCACCAGGGCACGAAGTGGTCATCACCAAAAGTGATGTATTGAGTCAGGTCAGCATAGAAAGAACGATCGCCTTTCAGCGGATGGCGGCGCATTTCGGCAACCGCCCAGTCGCCTTCTTTAAACTCATGATTCAGCCCGCGGGCAGCGCGGCAAGGAATAGCGTCTTTTAAGAGTGGATGATCAGGCACGATGGCCAGACGGTCATTCTTGCCCTGAACTTTACCCACGAAACGAGTCAGAAACGGTTCAACCAGTTCTTCTGGCTCTGCGGATTCACGATCTTTTTCACTGTGGATCACCGCGATAATTCGGTCGCCATGCATGACTTTTTTCATCTGCGGCGGCGGAATGAAATAACTTTTCTGTGCGTCGACTTCCAGGAAGCCAAAGCCTTTTTCAGTGGCTTTTACCACCCCTTCAGCGCGGGGCGTCTGGGAGTGCAGTTGCTGTTTAAGCTGCGCTAGCAGCGGGTTGTCCTGAAACATAATTGTCTATTTTGGTGGCCATTAGAGCGGCTGACAGTTTTACGCGATTCTGCCTGACGCAGCAAGGTTAATGTGTCTCACCCAACGCGATTTTTAAGCGATTTATCCAACCACAAAACCCGCTCCATACCAGCAGATTGATAACCTGCGCTGATGATGTTTCATGTTCGAGTAACGGGCTAAACTGGGCGGCGCTAAAGCGATCGGGTGCTCGTGTCAGCCATTGTATCGCCTGAACCGTAGCACGCTCAACAAAATGGCAGTCAGCCCACTGGTTTATTTCGTTTTCGCCCTGACGCAGAATGGATATTGCTTCTTTATATTCAAATGTTGAATGTATGAGAGAGGTGAAACAGGCAGCACTGCCGTTAATTCGTGCGCTGAGTAAAGCAGCAAGTTGATGGCTGGATTTTGTTGTTACCAACGGGCTGGATAACAACGCCACAAAGAGTGAAAACGAGGCAGGATGCAGATTCAGGATTGCTGCCAGTTGGCGAAGTTCAGAGCCTGGCAACAGGAGAGCATTCGTCTCTTGCTCTCCAGAGAATTTTTCCCCATCGTAGCAGGCACGCCAGCCGGTTGATACTTCAGCAAAAAGTGAGCTGTCAGCGTAGCTTTGCACGTCCAGACCGGGTAACCAGCGTACAGGTTGTCCAAGATAAGCCTGAAAAGTCGCAATTGCTCGCGCCTGAAAACCAACAAAACCAATAATTTGATTGATAATTACACAGTCCCAGGCGGTAAGCCCGACATCGTGAAGATGCTGGCGCGATCGGTTGTCGATAATCGATGGAGAGCCGGCCAGTTGACGGGCATATTGCGTGATTTGTGCCAGACGATGATTACTTTCCCTGGAGGAGTCTGGTCCGGGAAGCGGTGTCAGACGCGCGGAATAGTAGTTGCATAAACGCTGGACGCCGCAGACCTGAGCAACGGTCAGAGCGGTCGACAGGCGTTCATAGGCGGTGAATGTCTGTAAACGGGTCGCCGCAAGCTGATTGGGAAATAGCTCTACAGCAAGAGTACGCGCCGGGATCAGCCACGAATGAAAGGGATCAAGTGTTTCTTCGTCAAGGATCACGTCGAGCAGAAAAGGATCGGTAACCTGTGCAGCTTCCGGAACCAGAGGCAGAACGTCATGTTCTGCAGTGCTGGATTGCGTTTCGTGATACCAGTGGCTTTTGCCTGAACTGTGGCGTTGTTCCATGGGCGTTCCTTGGTCATAACGGAAATCGTTATCCTGACGCAAGGCGGAGAGGGGAGAAAGACGGATCGGTGATAACAAATATCAGAAAGGTATAACAGAGAAATGGGCGGCGCAACGCCGCCCATCATTACCCACAGAACGATTATTTCAGTTCCAGCTCGTTCATTGCAGCGATGCTGAAACCGCCGTCAACGTGAACCACTTCACCGGAGATACCGGCAGAGAGATCGGAACACAGGAACGCTGCGGAGTTACCCACATCCTCAATGGTAACCGTACGACGAATCGGAGTAACCGCTTCGCAGTGTGCCAGCATTTTACGGAAGTCTTTGATGCCAGAAGCGGCCAGAGTGCGGATCGGGCCAGCAGAGATGGCGTTAACGCGCACACCTTCCGGACCCATCGCGTTAGCCATATAGCGCACGTTCGCTTCCAGAGACGCTTTCGCCAGACCCATAACGTTGTAGTTCGGGATAGCGCGCTCAGCGCCCAGATAGGAAAGAGTCAGCAGGGCAGAACCCGGATTCAGCATAGAACGGCAAGCTTTTGCCATTGCAACGAAGCTGTAAGAGCTGATGTCGTGGGCAATTTTGAAGCCTTCACGAGTCACGGCGTTAACATAGTCGCCATCCAGCTGATCGCCAGGTGCAAAACCAATAGAGTGTACGAAACCGTCAAATTTCGGCCAGACTTTACCCAGTTCTGCGAACATGGTGTCGATGCTGGCATCTTCGGCAACATCGCACTGCAGAACGATGCTGGAACCTAATTGAGCGGCAAATTCTTCTACGCGGCCTTTCAGTTTATCGTTCTGGTAGGTGAATGCCAGTTCAGCTCCTTCGCGGTGCATCGCCTGAGCGATACCGTAGGCGATGGACAGTTTACTGGCAACACCGGTTACCAGAATGCGCTTACCGGAAAGAAAACCCATAGCTTTAATCCTTATTGTTGATGCTTGTTGTGCCTGAAAATCAGGCGATTCGTCGTTTTAGTAAACAGTACGAACAGATAAACGGTTATTATAATCAACCTGGCTGTGGGTGGCTATAGTTGCGCTTTCTGTACGGGGGAGAAGCTACAGTACAGAACATTTTGTTCTATCTGATCCTGACATCTTCAGGGGCAGGTTATGGGAATATCTCATAGAATCTGGCGACAACACGTCGCTGCCTTTCTCTGATGAACTGACATCAACGTAATATTTCAACTATCTTCACAGAATCTCCACAATCTCTTCATTATCAGAATATGCATCATGAATAAGATAAAAATACTTTCCATTACTTTGGAGAAACGTATAATTAGCCAAAATGAGAATGATCATTCTCACTAAGTGGAAGGCCAGGAGACAGAAATGACTAGCAAGCTGGAGATACGTCACAAACAGCGCCAGGATGAAATCATCAACGCCGCCCGTCGGTGTTTTCATCGCTGCGGTTTTCATGCCGCCAGTATGTCGCAAATTGCCAGCGAAGCTCAGCTTAGCGTCGGGCAGATCTACCGTTACTTCGCCAATAAAGACGCCATTATTGAAGAGATGGTTCGCCGTATCATCGACTTTCGTATTGCTCAGATGGACATTGACGCGCGTACCGATCGCTTCCCGGAAGTCCTTGCCTTGCGGAAATCCTTAAATGAAGACGACGACGCGTTGATGCTGGAAGTGGCTGCAGAAGCAACACGCAACCCGCGGGTGATGGCAATGCTCGAGGAAGCTGACGCCAGAATGTTCGCTAACGGTTGTGCGCATATGAAAAGAATGCATCCCCATCTTAGCGATGAGCACATTCGTTGTTGCGTTGAGGTGCTCGCCACTATGATGGAAGGTACGGTTTATCGTCGTTTAACACCGCAAAAAAGCGATCCACAACGTCTGCAGGAAATATATCAGGATATTATTAGTATGTTGATAAATAAATAAGAACAGAATTAACCGATAGCGGGGGATATTAATCCCCTTATTTCATTGCGAAATTTATTTCGCGATGCGGGTTCGTTATATCTGAATATCCCTGACATATCCTCATTAATTTTAATGAGGAGGGTATTGTTCACCCTGGAGAAAATAATGAAGTATATAGCAACGTCTGTAGTGGCAATGCTGCTCTTATCTGGTTGTGATAATACGCAAAATAACAATTCATCCCCGTCGGAAACAGAAGTGGGCGTTGTTACGCTCAAATCTCAACCGGTTTCTGTAGTCAGTGAATTAACCGGGCGCACCAGTGCGGTACTCAGTGCTGAAGTACGTCCGCAGGTTGGGGGAATTATCCAGAAACGCTTGTTTAAGGAAGGTGATCTGGTTAAGGCCGGACAGCCGCTCTACCAGATTGATTCGGCCAGTTATCGGGCGGCATGGAATGAAGCCCGTGCTGCGTTGCAACAGGCGCAGGCACTGGTAAAAGCTGATTGCCAGAAAGCGCAGCGTTATGCCCGACTGGTGAAAGATAGCGGCGTGTCACAACAGGATGCTGATGATGCTCAGTCTACCTGTGCACAAGATAAAGCCAGTGTAGAAGCGAAAAAAGCTGCACTGGAAACCGCGCGAATTAATCTTGACTGGACCACGGTCACCGCGCCGATTTCCGGGCGCATAGGCATTTCGTCGGTGACGCCTGGCGCACTGGTAACCGCGTCGCAGGATACGGCGTTAACGACTATTCGTGGTCTGGAAACGATGTATGTTGATCTCACTCGCTCCAGTGTCGATTTACTGCGTCTGCGCAAACAGTCGCTGGCAACCAACAGCGATACCATGAGCGTCTCACTTATCCTGGAAGATGGTACAACGTATAGCGAAAAAGGTCGGCTGGAACTCACCGAAGTGGCCGTTGATGAATCTACCGGTTCGGTGACATTACGGGCGATTTTCCCTAATCCACAGCAGCAGTTGTTACCGGGTATGTTTGTTCGCGCTCGTGTCGATGAAGGCGTGATGGAAAACGCTATTCTCGCGCCGCAACAAGGTGTTACGCGTGATGCTAAAGGTAATGCTACCGCGCTGGTGGTGAATAAAGACAATAAAGTAGAGCAGCGCACGCTCGAAACGGGAGAAACCTACGGTGATAAATGGCTGGTGTTGAACGGCCTGCACAACGGTGACCGACTGATTGTCGAAGGTTCCGCCAAAGTAACTTCAGGGCAGACCGTCAAGGCCGTTGAGGTTCAGGCTAATGGAGGCAATGCCTGATGTTTTCGCGTTTTTTTGTTCGCAGACCCGTCTTTGCCTGGGTTATCGCCATTTTGATTATGTTGGCGGGGATTCTGGCCATTCGCACATTACCCGTCGCGCAATATCCTGATGTTGCGCCGCCGACCATCAGAATTTCAGCTACTTATACCGGTGCTTCTGCCGAAACGCTGGAAAACAGCGTAACTCAGGTTATCGAACAACAACTTACCGGGCTGGATAATTTGCTCTACTTCAGTTCCACCAGTAGTTCGGATGGCTCAGTCAGTATTAATGTGACGTTTGAACAAGGCACTGACCCTGATACCGCGCAGGTGCAGGTACAAAATAAAATACAGCAGGCGGAGTCACGTTTACCGAGCGAAGTACAGCAAACCGGTGTCACGGTGGAGAAATCACAAAGCAACTTTTTGCTGATTGCTGCCGTATATGACACTACCGACAAAGCGACCAGTTCCGATATTGCTGACTGGCTGGTGAGTAATCTTCAGGACCCGCTGGCGCGTGTTGAAGGCGTAGGGAGTCTGCAAGTTTTTGGGGCTGAATATGCGATGCGCATCTGGCTTGATCCAGCCAAACTGGCCTCATACTCGCTGATGCCATCCGATGTACAAAGTGCAATTGAAGCGCAAAACGTGCAAGTTACTGCCGGGAAAATCGGTGCTTTACCGTCATCGAACACGCAACAATTGACGGCAACAGTTCGTGCTCAGTCACGCCTGCAAACCGTTGAGCAATTTAAAAATATCATTGTTAAAAGCCAGTCAGACGGCGCGGTTGTTCGTATCAAGGATGTGGCTCGCGTTGAGATGGGTAGCGAAGATTATAACGCCATCAGTAAGTTGAACGGTCATCCGGCCGCAGGGGTAGCCGTGATGCTCTCACCGGGAGCGAATGCGTTAAACACGGCGACGCTGGTAAAGGATAAAATCGCAGAATTTCAGCGCAACATGCCACAGGGATACGACATCGCTTACCCAAAAGACAGCACTGAATTTATTAAAATCTCCGTAGAGGACGTAATTCAGACGCTGTTTGAAGCCATCGTACTGGTGGTTTGTGTGATGTATTTATTCCTGCAAAACTTGCGCGCTACGCTGATCCCGGCGTTAGCCGTGCCGGTCGTCTTGCTGGGGACGTTTGGCGTTCTTGCGTTGTTTGGCTATTCGATTAATACCCTGACGTTATTTGCAATGGTACTGGCGATCGGCCTGTTGGTGGACGATGCCATTGTGGTGGTGGAGAACGTCGAACGTATTATGCGTGACGAAGGACTGCCTGCGCGTGAAGCAACGGAAAAATCAATGGGCGAAATTTCTGGCGCTCTGGTTGCTATTGCTCTGGTACTGTCTGCCGTATTTCTGCCAATGGCGTTCTTTGGGGGATCTACGGGGGTAATTTATCGTCAGTTTTCGATAACCATTATTTCCGCCATGCTGCTTTCCGTGGTGGTCGCATTAACGCTGACTCCTGCGCTTTGTGGTTCTGTCCTCCATCATGTTCCACCGCATAAAAAAGGGTTTTTCGGCGCATTCAACCGCTTTTACCGTCTTACTGAAGAAAAGTACCAGCATGGCGTCCTTTATGTTTTGCGTCGTGCGGTGCGGGCTATGGGTGTCTATGTCGTGCTGGGCGGTGGAATGGCTCTGATGATGTGGAAACTGCCGGGCAGTTTCTTACCCACTGAAGACCAGGGCGAAATCATGGTGCAGTACACGCTGCCAGCCGGAGCGACCGCAGCTCGTACAGCAGAAGTAAACCGCCAGATTGTTGACTGGTTCCTGGTAAACGAAAAAGCAAACACTGATGTCATTTTTACCGTTGATGGTTTTAGTTTTAGTGGTAGCGGGCAGAACACCGGGATGGCGTTTGTCTCGTTGAAAAACTGGTCACAACGTAAGGGTGCAGAAAATACCGCCCAGGCCATTGCCTTACGGGCAACCAAAGAGTTGGGGGCAATTCGTGATGCTACGGTATTTGCCATGACTCCACCTGCGGTTGATGGTCTGGGGCATAGCAATGGCTTTACGTTTGAATTAATGGCAAGTGGTGCTACTGACCGTGAAACCTTACTTCAAATGCGTAACAAGTTGATTGAACAGGCTAATCAAAGCCCTGAGCTGATTTCTGTACGTGCCAATGACCTGCCGCAAATGCCGCAATTGCAGGTAGATATTGATAACAATAAAGCTGTATCGCTGGGTTTGAGTTTAAGTGATGTCACCGATACGCTGGCCAGCGCGTGGGGCGGTACTTATGTGAATGACTTTATTGACCGTGGCCGTGTGAAAAAAGTCTACATTCAGGGCGACAGTGAGTTTCGTTCTGCGCCGTCAGACTTAGGGAAATGGTTTGTGCGCGGTAGCGATAACGCCATGACTCCATTCTCTGCTTTTGCTACTACGCGCTGGATCTATGGCCCGGAAAAACTGGTGCGTTACAACGGCTCCGCGGCTTATGAAATTCAGGGGGAAAACGCGAGTGGTTTTAGTTCTGGCGACGCGATGGCAAAAATGGAAGCTCTGGCAAACAACCTTCCGGCAGGGACAACCTGGGCCTGGAGTGGCTTGTCATTGCAGGAGAAACTGGCCAGCGGTCAGGCACTGAGTCTGTATGCGGTCTCTATTCTGGTGGTTTTCCTCTGCCTTGCAGCACTGTACGAAAGTTGGTCAGTTCCGTTCTCGGTCATTCTGGTGATCCCGCTGGGGCTGCTCGGTGCGGCACTGGCGGCCTGGATGCGTGATTTAAACAACGACGTTTACTTCCAGGTGGCGCTATTAACCACTATCGGTTTGTCGTCGAAAAACGCCATTCTGATTGTGGAATTTGCCGAAGCGGCGGTTGCTGAGGGCTATTCCCTGAGTCGTGCGGCATTACGCGCGGCGCAGACCCGTTTACGTCCAATCATCATGACCTCGCTGGCGTTTATTGCGGGGGTTATGCCGCTGGCGATGGCGACCGGTGCAGGTGCGAACAGCCGCATCGCCATTGGTACGGGCATTATTGGCGGTACGCTGACCGCTACATTACTGGCCATCTTCTTCGTTCCTCTGTTTTTTGTGCTGGTTAAACGTTTGTTTGCCGGTAAACCGCGCCGTCAGGAGTAAGTTATGTTGCGTCGTTCTCTAATTTTTCTGGTGCTGTTGAGTGCGGGATGTGTCTCGCTCGATCCCCACTACAGCACGCCCGAATCCCCAATCCCGGCGAGCTTGCCGGGAGCACAGGGGCAGGGGAAGGCAATCAGCCATGACTGGCAACAGGTGATCCACGATCCCCGATTGCAGCAAGTGGTGACCATTGCACTGAACAGTAACCGCGATGTGCAAAAAGCGATTGCTGATATTGACTCAGCGCGGGCGCTCTATGGGCAAACTAATGCGTCGTTATTCCCGACGGTGAATGCAACCTTAAGTTCGACCCGCAGTCGTTCGCTGGCGAATGGCACGGGGACCACTGCTGAGGCTGACGGTACGGTGTCCAGTTTTACGTTAGATCTGTTTGGTCGTAATCAGAGTTTGTCACGGGCAGCGCGAGAAACCTGGCTTGCCAGTGAATTTACAGCCCAGAACACCCGTTTAACGCTGATTGCCGAAATCAGCACCGCCTGGCTGACCCTGGCGGCCGATAACAGCAACCTGGCTCTGGCAAAAGAAACGATGGCCAGCGCAGAGAACTCATTGAAAATTATCCAGCGTCAGCAGCAGGTTGGCACGGCGGCAGCGACAGATGTCAGCGAGGCGATGAGTATCTATCAGCAGGCGCGCGCCAGCGTTGCCAGCTATCAGACGCAAGTGATGCAGGATAAAAATGCCCTGAACTTACTGGCGGGTACAACACTTACGGAAAATCTGCTACCGGGAACACTGGAAAGCCTGCCGGAGCAGATGATAAGCCTGGTTCCTGTGGGAGTGTCATCTGACGTTTTGCTGCGTCGCCCGGATATCCAGGAAGCGGAACATAATCTGAAGAGCGCCAATGCTGATATTGGTGCCGCGCGGGCTAACTTTTTCCCGACGATTTCGCTGACTGCAAGTGCTGGCGTCGGCAGCGACGCATTATCGTCGCTGTTCAGCCACGGAATGCAGGTCTGGTCATTTGCGCCCTCGGTAACATTACCGCTGTTCACCGGCGGTAGTAATCTGGCGCAGCTTCGTTACGCAGAAGCACAAAAGCGCGGGCTTATTGCCACCTATGAGAAAACCGTTCAGAGCGCTTTCAAAGATGTTGCTGACGCGCTGGCTCGTAGAGCAACAGTTGAAGAACAACTGGATGCACAGCGTCAGTATGTTAAAGCTGAACAACAAACGGTCGATATTGGCCTGCGCCGCTATCAGGCCGGTGTCGGTGATTACCTGACCGTGTTGACGGCACAACGCACTTTGTGGAGCGCACAGCAGGCGTTACTGGCATTGCAACTGACTGATTTCACAAACCGGGTAACACTCTGGCAGTCGCTGGGCGGCGGCATGTCATCACTTAAGTAAGGAATAGTATGGCTAGAGTCTCTCTTTTATGGGCATTGATTCTTGGTCTTTTAGCCGGTATCGGCCCGATGTGTACTGACCTTTATTTGCCCGCATTACCTGAGATGTCGGAGCAACTGGCGACAACCACGACCATAACGCAATTGACGTTGACCGCGTCACTAATCGGTCTTGGCGTAGGGCAACTGTTATTTGGCCCTCTGAGCGACAAAATAGGACGTAAACGCCCGTTAATCTTGTCGTTACTATTGTTTATTGTCTCCTCCATTTTGTGCGCGACAACTAACAATATTTACTGGCTGGTGGTCTGGCGTTTTATTCAGGGGATCGCGGGGGCAGGTGGTTCGGTGCTCTCTCGTTCTATTGCTCGTGACAAATATCAGGGGGTAACGCTGACCCAGTTCTTTGCACTGTTAATGACGGTGAATGGCCTGGCTCCGGTATTGTCGCCAGTGCTGGGAGGTTACATTGTCAGCACCTTTGACTGGCGCACTTTATTCTGGGTAATGGCTGAAATTAGCACCGTACTGTTGCTGGGCTGTCTGTTATTTATCCATGAGACATTGCCAGAAAATAAAAGGGGCTCATCATTACTATTAACCGGACGAAGTGTGGTGCAGAACCGCCGTTTCATGCGTTTTTGCCTGATTCAAAGTTTTATGCTGGCTGGCTTGTTTGCGTACATCGGTTCTTCGTCTTTCGTATTACAGAAAGAATTTGGCTTTAGCCCAATGCAATTCAGCCTGGTGTTTGGCCTTAACGGCATCGGGCTTATCATCGCTTCATGGATCTTCTCACGACTGGCCCGACGACTTAACCCGATGAAATTGTTGAGAGGCGGCCTGGTAGCGGCGATTCTGTGTGCATTGCTCACTGTCTTATGTGCATGGTTGCAGTTACCCATTCCGGCACTGGTGGCATTATTTTTCACCATCGCATTTTGTAGCGGCATAGGCACTGTTGGTGGGGCTGAGGCAATGAGTGCTGTAGGGACGCAAGAATCAGGAACGGCATCTGCGCTGATGGGGATGAGTATGTTTGTCTTTGGCGGTATAGCTGCGCCGTTATCGGGAGTAGGTGGGGAAACTCTGTTAAAAATGAGCCTGGCGATTACGGTGTGTTACACGCTGGCATTGCTGGTTGCTCTCACCAGAATCGACAGTCAGAAGTAATGGATTAATGAATGCCTCATTCTGACGGGGATTTTCCCCTGTCAGAATGAGGCGCCGAAGATTAACGATCTTTGCGCCACGCATCTGCCGTCAACGCTTCGCCAAAGTGCCCGGAAATGAGCCGCTTGGTGAGTTCATGTAGCGGCGATGCCAGCACGTCAGCCGTACTGCCGCGCTCGACCACTTCGCCCTGATGCATGACCAGAACCTGGTCGCTGATATGCTTCATCATCCCGATGTGTTGGGTAACATAAATATAAGAAATGCCCTGTTTTTCTTGTAACTCCAGCATCAGGTTAATCAACTGCGAACGCATCGACATATCCAGCGAGGCGAGAGCTTCATCCGCGATAATGACTTTAGGGCGCAATATTAGTGCGCGAGCCAGACCCAGACGCTGTTTTTGCCCTGGTGCCAACATATGCGGATAGTAACTGACGTGATCCGGCAGCAGTCCGACCATTCGCATCGTTTCAATAATCTGTTTGCGCCGCTGCTCAGGCTCGAGGTCAGTGTTCAGGCGCAGCGGAAAATCCAGGATCTGCGAGATACGCTGACGTGGATTCAACGAGGTCGACGGGTCCTGAAAGATCATGCGAATCCGCTGGCTGCGGAAAGAGTAATCGCCAAAATGCAGCGGATGATCGTCAATCAATAACTCACCGCTGGTTGGCTCAATCATTCCCGCCAGCATTTTCGCCAGCGTCGATTTTCCGGAACCGTTCTCGCCAATAATCGCCAGCGTCTGGCGTTCACGCAGCGTAAAGCTCAAGGGTTTTACGGCTTCTACGGTCTGACGACGAAACCAGCCGGTTCGGTAGCGGAACGTTTTGCTTAAATTACGCACTTCGAGCAGGGTTTCTATCATCTCACTCTTTCTCCATGTTCAGCGGGAAATGACAGGCATAGAGATGATTTTTCGCCCCCGTCAAACGCGGCGTCACAATACATTCTCGTTGTGCATACGGGCAACGTGGTCCCAGACGACAGCCAATCGGTAATTGTTCCAGCAGAGGGATGGCACCGGGCAGCGTATTGAGGCGACTTTTATGCGGCATCGCGCTGCCGAAGTCCGGTATCGCGCGGATCAACGCCTGGGTATAAGGATGATGCGGCATCGTCACCAGCTCCTTACTTGGCGCGGATTCCACCGTTTGGCCACAGTAAAGCACGTTAATTTTATCCGCCCATTGGCTAAGCATTTGTAAGTCATGGCTGATAAGCAAAATGGTGGTGTTACTGTTCTGATTCAGACGCGTCAGCAGGCGAAAAATTTGCGCCTGGGTGGTTGGCTCCATCGAGTTTGTCGGTTCGTCAGCTATCAGCAGACGTGGTTGATTTGCCAGCGCGATGGCAATCATCACTTTCTGGCATTCACCTTCGGTTAACTCATACGGAAAGCTGCGCATCGCATCTTTGTGATCTTTAATCCCCACACGGTGCAGCAGCTCAATGGCACGGCGTTTGCGCCAGCCAAAACGCTGCCACCAACGCCCTTTGTAGGTCCAGGCCGGGATATTTTGCATCAACTGACGACCCACACGTTCAGAAGGGTCGAGACACGATTGCGGTTCCTGAAAGATCATCGATACATTGTGCCCAACCAGCTTGCGCCGTTCGCGCGCGGAGAGACGCAACAGATCGATATCATCAAAACGCATACGGTCAGCGGTAACACGCCAGTTATCTTTATTAACGCCACAAATCGCTTTCGCAATCAAACTTTTGCCGGAGCCAGACTCGCCAACAAGGCCACGGATTTCACCTTCGGTTAAGGTCATACTCACGCGGTCAACGGCTTTAACCCACTCATCACCGGTTTTAAATTCAATGGTCAGGTTACGAATATCCAGTAACGGCATTATTCCACCCCCGCAATAATCGCACGACGTACACCATCGCCAAGGAGGTTAACCAACAACACGCTGATCATAATTGCCGCTCCAGGCAGCATCACGGTCCACGGGGCGACATAAATCAGCTCCAGTGCATCGCCAAGCATCGCTCCCCATTCAGGCGAGGGGAGTTGCGCGCCGAGATCGAGAAAGCCCAGCGCGGCGATATCAAGAATTGCCATCGACAGTGCGCGGGTGATCTCTGTGACCAGTCCGGCGGTAATGTTCGGCAACACGGCAAACCAGAGAATATTCAGCGTCGTTGCGCCATCCAGACGGGCAGCAATAACGTACTCTTTTTCCAGCTCATCATGCACCATGCTGTAGACCGAACGCACCATACGCGGCAGTAACGCCAGCCAGACGGCAAACATTGCGTGCGACAAACTCGGCCCGGCAAACGCGACGACGATAATCGCCAGCAGCAGGGACGGGATCGCCAGTAAAGTATCCAGAATATGGTTAAGCACCGCTGACCGTAAACCATGCGTAGCACCGGCGAAGGTGCCGAGCACAAGACCACAGATTGTCGCGGCAAGCGTCACCACAAATGCGCCGCCGACGGTAGGCGCAGCACCGCTCAGTAAACGGCTTAAAACATCGCGACCAAGGTCATCGGTGCCGAGGAAAAAAGAGACTTCTCCGTAGCGCGACCATGACGGCGGCAACAATTGATAACCGAGAAATTGCTGGTCGATGTCGTAAGGCGCAAACCAGCCGCCAAAAATACACAACACAGCCAGCCCCGCGCAGCCGTACAGGCCGACCATTGCAGCGGCATCACCATAGAATTTGCGCCAGGCGGTACGCAGCGTGCCGGGCGGGCGCTTCTCGCTGTATACGCTATCGTAAGGCATACCATTCCTTATGTTTCAGAGGGTTAGCCATGGCACCCAAAATATCAGAAATCACGTTAACAATAATGACCAGTGAACCGCAGACCATCACTCCGGCGGAAATGGCTGCGTAATCCTGCTGGCGGATGGCGTTAATTAACCAGCGGCCAAGTCCAGGCCAGCTAAAGACCATTTCGGTGATCATCGCCAGTGTCAGCATGGTGGAGAACTGTAATCCCAGGCGAGGGATGACAGGAGGTAACGCGTTATGTAACACGTGGCGACGCAAAATAGTAAAGCGCGACAAACCGCGGGTTGCCGCTGCTTTCACATAGTTCTGGTCATACACTTCGATGGTGCTGATACGCATCAGACGGATCACTTCGGTAGTCGGTGCAACCGACAGGGTGATGACTGGCAATACCATATGACGCATTGCGCTCATGATCATTTCATCCCGCCACGGTGAGTCCGAAAGCCAGGCATCAATCAACGCAAAACCGGTAATCGGTTTCACTTCGTAGAGCAGATCGAAACGCCCTGAAACGGGCAGCCAGCCTAATGTAAGCGAACAAAACAGCGTCAACAGAAGTGCCAGCCAGAAAACAGGGATTGAAAAGCCCAATAACGCGATGGCGTTGATCAAATTATCCTGCCACTTATGGCGTGTAATTCCGGCAATCATCCCCACGGGGATCCCAACAATCAGCGCAAAACCGAAGGCGAGAATGCACAGCTCCATCGTCGCCGGGAAGACCTCTTTTAACTGCTCGGCAATCGGCTGACCGTTAATGCTGGAAACGCCAAAATCCCAGTGGATCAGGCCGTTAAACCAGAACACCCATGCATTCCACAGCGACGCGCCTTGTAACGGCGCATGTGGCGTGAAATAGCTCAAACTGAAGCCAACAAAGGTCAGCAGGAACAAGGTCACGATCAATAACAAAATGCGGCGTAAGGTGAAGATAATCATGGTTTTTTCACCTCATTTTGCTTTTCGCGGTACACCCCTGCGAAGGAGGCGTTACCAAACGGGCTAAGAACCAGCCCTTTGATATCGTAACGGTAGGCCTGCAAGCGCAGTGACGAGGCCAGCGGCAGAATGGGCAACTCCTGCGCCAGAATACTTTGCGCTTCGTCATAGGCTTCAATACGCGCAGCCAGTTGCTGCGAGGAGAGCGCCTTACGCAATACGCTGTCAAATTTCGGATCGCACCAGTGGGCAAGGTTGGTCTGGGAGTGAATGGCCGCACAGCTTAGTAACGGACGGAAGAAACTGTCCGGATCATTACTGTCCGTCGCCCAACCGGATAACGTCAGATCATGGCTCATATCCATCAATCGCGCCTCCTGAAAACGACCTTCTACCGGTACAATCACCACTTTCACGCCGACCTGCGCCATATCCGCCTGAATGAGTTCGGCGGTCTTCAGCGGGCTGGGGTTCCACGCCTGTGAGCGCGTCGGCACCCACAGTTTCAGCGTTAAGTTTTCCAGCCCCAACGCCTTCAACTGTTCGCGTGATTTCGCTGGATTGTATTCGGTAATTTTAGCCTCGTTGTCATAAGCCCACGAGGCGCGCGGTAAAATTGAGGCCGCAGTTTCAGCCGTACCGTAATAGATAGATTGCATCAGGCGCTGGTTATTGATCGACAACGCCAGCGCGTGGCGGACTGCTGGATTATTTAGCGGCGGTTTGGCGGTGTTAAACGCCAGATAGGCAACGTTCATCCCCGGACGCAGCGTTAAACGCAAACGCGGGTCATCGCGCAAAATAGATAGCTGACTTGCAGCGGGCCAGGCCAGAACGTCACATTCACCGGTCAAGAGTTTCGACAGCCGTCCGGTGCCGCCAGAGCCTAAATCCACCACCACCTGCGGCATCAACGGCTTGCCTCGCCAGAATTCATCATGACGTTGTAAGCGAATATATTGCCCCGTGCGATTTTCCGACAGTTTATACGGTCCGGTGCCGACGGGCTGGCGGTCGAGTTGCTCCTGGCGATCTTCTTGCTCTAACTTCTGGGCGTATTCGGCAGACATTACCGACGCATAGTGGGTTGCCAGGTGCCATAAAAAGGAGGCGTCAGGCTGGGACAGACGGAACTCAACGGTGTGATTATCCAGCTTGCGGACGCTTTTAACGTTGTCGGCAAATTGCAGACTGTCGAAATAGGGGAAGTTGCTACCGTTGACGTTATGCCACGGGTTGCTGCGGTCAAAAATTCGCTGGAAGGTAAACACCACATCATCGGCATTCATTTTGCGTGTGGGAGTAAACCAGGCCGTTTTTTGAAACGGGACATCGCGGCGCAGGTGGAAGCGATAGGTCGCGCCGTTGTCGAGCACTTCCCAGCTTTCGGCAAGTTCCGGCATCAGACGATAGGTATAAGGATCGACATCCAGCAGTCGATCATAAAACTGGGCGGCAAGGGTATCGACAATTAACCCACTGCTCGCTTTGGATGGGTTAAAGGTGTTGACTTGTCCGCTGACGCAATAGACAAAACCGCTGTCGCGGATATCAGCGTGCGGGGTGGGTTCAGGCGCGGCGATTGCCTGACCACTCACAAGTCCAGCAATCACCAAAAGAGACGATAATACCTGGCGCATAATATTAAGGGATTTTATGTAAAGAGGCTATCTTACTAATATTTAATGACATTTGCCATTACCGTTTGTGTTCAGGGGTCGTAATGAGGGCCGTGTGGTTGGTCGTTGAACAGGTGGCGTCGCCATCTGTTCAACATTCGTACCCGTGATTTCTTTATAACTATAACTCACAGAACAACTTAGCGAGGTGCAGACAGGCGCGATCGTGAGACTGACTGCAGATTGCTGACAAGGTGTGTCTCATTTTTAGCCGGATGCGGTACGGCCTACAATCCTGGCCGGGCGTCCACTATTAAATGATTACTCATTACCCCATTGATTCAAGAACTCTGCGATCTCATCAATGTGCGCGGGATTAATCCCTGCTTCAGCAGCCATTTCATGCTGGGCTTCTTCGCTGATCTCTTCATTGTTCATCAAATGGGTGAGCAGTAACTGGAAGTAGTGGGCCAGCGCCGTGCGCTCAGATTCTGCGACAGATTTTGCGCATTCGCTCGCGTATTCATCGGCAATATCGAAATATTTCAGTGGGATATCGTGGTTCATGGTTTACCCTGGGGTTAATGCGTTAAGCATAGGGGCGGATGATAGCACTCGTGATCCGGGTCATACATCTTTTTATAGATAACGGCGCTGCGCACCGCCAGTGCGCCAGGCTGCGTCTGGCGAAACCAGTATCATGCACTAGCTGAGACAGTATATTGAATTTAAACGGTTTTGTTGGTCGAACAGGACGTTTACGCCGCATCCGGCAAGTGACATTGCCTAACCCCGCTAAATCTGGTGCTTTTTCAACAATGCGCGGAACTGATGATAGGTTAATCCCAGTAATTCAGCCGCGCGTTTCTGGTTATATTTCCCCTGTTGCAAACTGAGCTGAAGTAACTCTTTTTCCTGCAGCATCTGAAATTCGCGCAAATCCACTGGCAACGCCGGAAGTGATGTCGTTTCTGAAACGGCGATAGCTTCTTCCGGTGGACGCTGTTTAAAGGGATCAATAATGATGTCATCAAGCGGATAATCGCTGGTGCCGTGGCGATACACCGAACGTTCCACCACGTTTTTCAATTCACGAATATTTCCCGGCCAGCGATAATTTAGCAGCGTTTCTCTGGCGCGTTCCGTAAAACCCGGGAATAGAGGCAGTTTGATTTCCCGACACATTTGGATGGCAAAGTGTTCCGCCATCAGCATAATATCGCCTTCACGCTCACGCAGCGGCGGCAGTTGCACCACGTCGAAAGCCAGACGGTCGAGCAGGTCGGCGCGAAAAGTGCCTTCATTGACCATCGCCGGAAGGTCGGCGTTCGTGGCACATACCAGCCGCACATTGACCTGTAATGGCTGACTACCGCCGACGCGTTCCAGTTCACCATACTCGATCACGCGCAACAATTTTTCCTGCACCATCATCGGTGCCGTAGCGAGTTCATCAAGAAACAACGTGCCGCCGTCTGCGCGTTCAAATCGTCCCGGATGACGTTTTTGCGCGCCGGTAAACGCGCCAGCTTCATGGCCAAACAGTTCGGAATCCAGCAGATTTTCATTTAACGCCGCGCAGTTAAGAGAAATAAACGGCCCTTGCCAACGCGAAGAAAGGTAGTGCAGGCGGCTGGCGATCAACTCTTTACCGGTGCCGCGCTCGCCAATAATCAACACTGGTTTGTCCAGCGGCGCGAGATGCGAAACCTGTTCCAGCACTTCGAGAAAGCTGTTCGCTTCACCGAGTAAGTTATCTTTGTATTCAGCCATGATGAAATTCGCCACTTGTTAGTGTAATTCGCTAATTCATCCTGGCATGTTGCTGTTGAATCTTCAATCAGATCTTTATAAATCAAAAAGATAAAAATTGGCACGCAAATTGTATTAACAGTTCAGCAGGACAATCCTGAACAAAGAAATCAAGAGGACAACATTATGGGTATTTTTTCTCGCTTTGCCGACATCGTGAATGCCAACATCAACGCCCTTTTAGAGAAGGCGGAAGACCCGCAGAAACTGGTGCGTCTGATGATCCAGGAGATGGAAGACACTTTGGTTGAAGTGCGTTCTACTTCGGCGCGTGCGCTGGCGGAAAAGAAACAACTGACTCGCCGGATTGAACAAGCGTCGGCTCGTGAAGTTGAGTGGCAGGAAAAAGCCGAACTGGCACTGCTGAAAGAGAGAGAAGATCTGGCGCGTGTAGCGTTAATTGAAAAACAGAAACTGACCGATCTGATTAAGTCCCTGGAACATGAAGTGACGTTGGTGGACGATACGCTAGCGCGCATGAAGAAAGAGATAGGCGAACTGGAAAACAAGTTGAGCGAAACCCGCGCTCGCCAGCAGGCATTAATGCTGCGTCATCAGGCGGCGAATTCGTCGCGCGATGTGCGCCGTCAGTTGGATAGCGGAAAACTTGATGAAGCGATGGCGCGTTTCGAATCTTTCGAACGTCGTATCGACCAGATGGAAGCAGAAGCAGAAAGCCACAGCTTTGGTAAACAACGATCGCTGGATGAGCAATTTGCTGAACTGAAAGCCGATGACGCAATCAGCGAGCAACTGGCGCAATTAAAAGCCAAAATGAAGCAAGATAATCAATAATAACACCCCAGGCGGCGTCTGAACGCGCCGCCGCTCATCGTCTAAGGAGTACTTATGAGCGCGCTATTTCTGGCTATTCCGTTAACCATTTTTGTGCTGTTTGTTTTGCCTATCTGGTTATGGCTGCATTACAGCAACCGCTCCAGCCGCGGTGAATTGTCGCAAAGTGAACAGCAGCGATTAGCGCAACTGGCAGATGAGGCAAAACGGATGCGTGAGCGTATTCAGGCGCTGGAGTCCATTCTTGATGCTGAACATCCGAACTGGAGGGATCGCTAATGGCGGGTATTAATCTCAATAAAAAATTATGGCGCATCCCACAACAGGGCATGGTGCGTGGTGTCTGCGCAGGGATTGCCAATTATTTTGATGTGCCCGTAAAACTGGTGCGTATTCTCGTGGTGCTGTCGATATTCTTCGGCCTGGCGCTGTTTACCCTGGTCGCTTACATCATCTTGTCATTTGCCCTTGACCCGATGCCGAACAACATGGCGTATGGTGAACAACAACCTTCCAGCAGCGAATTGCTGGATGAAGTCGGCCGTGAACTGGCGGCCAGTGAAACGCGTTTACGCGAGATGGAACGTTATGTCACTTCCGACACTTTCTCGCTACGTAGTCGTTTCCGTCAACTGTGAGGAAAGTTATGAATATTCGCTGGCAACAGGCCGGGCAAAAGGTGAAGCCTGGTTTCAAATTAGCAGGCAAGCTGGTACTTCTTACCGCACTGCGCTATGGCCCGGCGGGCGTTGCTGGTTGGGCGATAAAATCTGTTGCTCGTCGGCCGCTGAAAATGTTGCTGGCTGTGGCGCTGGAACCGCTGTTAAGTCGGGCCGCTAATAAACTGGCACAGCGCTATAAAAGGTGAGGGGAGTTTCGCAAAAATTGTTAAATCTCAGGCGTATAATGGATAGCAATTTTCATCCATAGAAGGACGCTTACATGTTTAAAAAAGGGTTACTAGCGCTGACGCTGGCGTTTTCACTGCCTGTTTTTGCCGCTGAACACTGGATCGATGTTCGTATTCCAGAACAGTATCAGCAAGAGCACGTTCAGGGAGCCATCAATATTCCCCTGAAGGAAGTGAAAGAGCGTATTGCCACCGCCGTTCCGGATAAAAACGACACCGTTAAAGTGTATTGCAACGCAGGGCGTCAGTCCGGACAGGCAAAAGAAATCCTCAGCGAAATGGGGTACACCCACGTTGAAAACGCCGGTGGTCTTAAAGATATTGAGATGCCGAAGGTCAAAGGTTAAAAGAATTACTCATTGAGCGGTGTAAATAACACCGCTTATTTATTTGATAAATCAAAATTAACCCACATTATTACCTCCAGCATCTCATCCTTTCTACAGCTTTCTGGCACAGGACAGCAATGAAGCGACTCAAAAATGAACTTAATGCGCTGGTGAATCGTGGTGTCGACAGGCACTTGCGACTGGCCGTAACCGGTCTTAGCCGCAGTGGGAAAACAGCGTTTATCACCGCGATGGTTAATCAGTTGCTCAATATTCATGCCGGAGCACGTTTGCCGCTATTAAGTGCGGTGCGTGAAGATCGTCTGCTGGGCGTAAAACGCATTCCCCAGCGTGACTTTGGCATTCCGCGCTTCACCTATGATGAAGGTCTGGCGCAATTATATGGCGATCCTCCGGCCTGGCCGACGCCAACGCGCGGCGTCAGCGAAATCCGCCTGGCATTGCGTTATAAATCGAATGATTCGCTGCTGCGTCATTTCAAGGACACCTCCACGTTGTATCTGGAGATTGTTGATTATCCCGGCGAGTGGCTACTCGATTTGCCAATGCTGGCACAGGATTATTTAAGCTGGTCGCGGCAGATGACGGGCTTGCTTAATGGTCAGCGTGGCGAGTGGTCGGCAAAATGGCGGATGATGTGCGAAGGGCTGGACCCGCTAGCGCCTGCCGACGAAAACCGTCTTGCGGACATTGCCGCCGCGTGGACCGATTATCTCCACCATTGCAAGCAGCAGGGACTGCACTTTATCCAGCCTGGTCGCTTTGTCTTGCCTGGCGATATGGCGGGAGCGCCTGCGTTGCAGTTCTTCCCGTGGCCGGATGTTGACGCCTGGGGTGAGTCCAAACTGGCACAGGCCGATAAACACACCAACGCCGGGATGCTGCGTGAGCGGTATAACTATTACTGCGAGAAAGTGGTGAAAGGTTTCTATAAGAATCACTTTCTGCGCTTCGACCGCCAGATTGTACTGGTGGATTGCCTGCAACCGCTCAACAGTGGTCCGCAGGCTTTTAACGATATGCGCCTGGCGCTGACGCAACTGATGCAGAGTTTTCATTATGGGCAGCGCACGCTGTTCCGGCGCTTGTTCTCGCCGGTTATCGACAAATTACTGTTTGCTGCGACGAAAGCGGACCATGTGACCATCGATCAGCACGCCAATATGGTTTCATTACTGCAACAACTGATTCAGGACGCCTGGCAAAATGCGGCGTTTGAAGGGATCAGCATGGATTGTCTGGGGCTGGCCTCAGTTCAGGCGACTACCAGCGGCATTATCGACGTTAACGGTGAGAAAATTCCGGCGCTGCGCGGCAATCGATTGAGCGATGGCGCACCGCTCACTGTTTATCCTGGCGAAGTTCCCGCACGTTTGCCCGGTCAGGCGTTCTGGGATAAGCAAGGTTTCCAGTTTGAGGCGTTTCGTCCGCAGGTAATGGATGTCGACAAACCGCTGCCGCATATTCGTCTTGATGCCGCGCTGGAATTTTTAATAGGAGATAAATTGCGATGACCGAACCGTTAAAACCACGTATTGATTTCGACGGTCCGCTGGAGGTCGATCAGAACCCTAAATTCAGGGCGCAGCAGACCTTTGACGAAAGTCAGGCGCAAAATTTTGCACCGGCGACGCTCGACGCAGCACAGGAAGAAGAAGGGCAAGTTGAAGCGGTGATGGATGCCGCATTACGCCCGAAACGCAGTCTGTGGCGCAAAATGGTGATGGGCGGGCTGACGCTGTTTGGCGTGAGCGTTGTTGGTCAGGGGGTGCAGTGGACGATGAATGCCTGGCAAACCCAGGACTGGGTGGCGCTGGGCGGTTGTGCCGCTGGGGCATTGATCATCGGCGCTGGCGTTGGCTCTGTGGTGACGGAGTGGCGGCGGTTATGGCGCTTGCGCCAGCGTGCTCATGAGCGTGATGAAGCGCGAGATTTGCTGCATAGCCACGGTACTGGAAAAGGGCGAGTTTTTTGTGAAAAGCTGGCGCAGCAGGCGGGGATCGATCAGTCGCATCCGGCGCTGCAACGCTGGTATGCCTCGATCCATGAAACGCAGAACGATCGCGAAGTCGTCAGTTTGTATGCCCATCTGGTTCAGCCGGTGCTGGATGCGCAGGCGCGCCGCGAAATCAGCCGTTCAGCGGCAGAATCTACGCTGATGATTGCCGTCAGTCCGCTGGCGCTGGTGGATATGGCGTTTATTGCCTGGCGCAATCTGCGGTTGATTAATCGCATCGCCACGCTGTATGGCATTGAACTGGGTTATTACAGCCGTTTGCGTCTGTTTAAACTGGTGCTGCTGAATATCGCTTTCGCCGGGGCCAGTGAACTGGTGCGCGAAGTGGGGATGGACTGGATGTCGCAGGATCTCGCCGCACGCTTGTCGACGCGCGCTGCCCAGGGAATTGGTGCCGGGCTACTGACTGCGCGTCTGGGAATTAAAGCTATGGAACTTTGCCGTCCGTTGCCGTGGATTGACGATGACAAACCCCGTCTGGGTGATTTCCGTCGTCAGCTTATCGGTCAGGTAAAAGAGACGCTGCAAAAGGGCAAAACGCCCAACGAAAAATAACGCAATATCGGGTACTGATCGGATATCTTTACGCCGAAGTGCCCGTTTATTCGTCTTTGTGTCAATGTTTGTTGACAGAAACCTTCCTGCCACTCGAATAGTGTCATATCATCATATTAATTGTTCTTTTTTCAGGTGAAGGTTCCCATGCGTCTGGAAGTCTTTTGTGAAGACCGACTCGGTCTGACCCGCGAATTACTCGATCTACTAGTACTAAGAGGCATCGATTTACGCGGTATTGAGATTGACCCAATCGGGCGGATTTACCTTAATTTTGCCGAGCTGGATTTTGACAGTTTCAGCAGCCTGATGGCGGAAATTCGCCGTATAGCAGGTGTTACCGATGTACGCACGGTGTCGTGGATGCCTTCCGAGCGTGAACATCTGGCGCTGAGCGCATTGCTTGAGGCATTGCCTGAACCCGTGCTTTCTGTCGATATGAAAAGCAAAGTGGACATGGCGAATCCGGCGAGTTGTCAGCTATTTGGTCAGAAACTTGAGCGTTTACGCAATCATACCGCTGCGCAATTGATTAACGGATTTAATTTTTTACGTTGGCTGGAGAGTGACCCGCAGGATTCGCATAACGAACATGTGGTGATCAACGGGCAGAATTTCTTGATGGAGATAACGCCGGTCTATCTTCAGGATGAAAATGACCAGCACGTTTTGACTGGTGCGGTGGTGATGCTGCGTTCGACGATTCGTATGGGGCGTCAGTTGCAAAATGTGGCTGCGCAGGACGTCAGCGCCTTTAGCCAGATTGTCGCCGTTAGCTCGAAAATGAAACACGTTGTCGAGCAGGCGCAAAAACTGGCGATGTTAAGCGCGCCGCTACTGATCACGGGTGACACGGGTACAGGTAAAGATCTCTTTGCTTATGCCTGTCATCAAGCCAGCCCTCGTGCCGGTAAACCTTATCTGGCGCTGAACTGTGCATCTATTCCGGAAGATGCCGTTGAGAGCGAACTGTTTGGGCATGCCCCGGAAGGGAAGAAAGGGTTCTTTGAGCAAGCGAACGGCGGTTCGGTGCTGCTGGATGAGATTGGTGAGATGTCGCCACGGATGCAGGCTAAACTGCTGCGTTTCCTCAATGATGGCACCTTCCGTCGGGTTGGCGAAGATCATGAAGTGCATGTTGATGTGCGGGTGATTTGCGCGACGCAGAAGAATTTGGTTGAGCTGGTGCAAAAAGGCGTATTTCGGGAAGATCTCTATTATCGCCTGAACGTGTTGACGCTGAATCTGCCGCCGTTGCGTGACTGCCCGCAGGATATCATGCCGTTAACCGAATTGTTCGTCGCGCGCTTTGCCGACGAGCAGGGAGTGCCGCGTCCGAAATTGGCTGCCGATCTGAATACCGTGCTGACACGTTATGGTTGGCCGGGTAACGTGAGGCAATTGAAAAATGCGATTTACCGTGCACTAACGCAACTGGATGGCTACGAACTGCGCCCACAAGATATTTTGCTGCCAGATTATGACGCTGCTACCGTCCCTGTGGGGGAAGATGCGATGGAAGGTTCGCTGGATGAGATCACCAGCCGATTTGAACGATCGGTATTAACCCAGCTTTATCGCAATTACCCCAGCACGCGCAAACTGGCAAAACGTCTGGGTGTTTCCCATACCGCGATTGCCAACAAATTGCGTGAATACGGCCTGAGTCAGAAGAAGAGCGAAGAGTAAACACGTAAAATGCCTGATGGCGCAATACCATCAGGCATAATAACTTACGCTTTCAGTACAGCCAGAGCTGCGTCGTAATCCGGCTCGGTGGTGATTTCATTCACCAGTTGGCTGAAAATCACATTGTCATTTTCATCAATTACGACAACTGCGCGCGCTGCCAGACCTTTCAAGGGGCCTTCAGCGATCTCAACACCGTAAGCTTTCAGGAATTCGCTATTACGGAAAGTGGAAAGGGTGATTACATTGTTCAGACCTTCCGCACCGCAGAAACGAGACTGGGCGAATGGCAGATCGGCAGAAATACACAGTACAACGGTGTTATCGATTTCTGTCGCCAGTTGGTTAAACTTACGTACTGATGCGGCGCAAACACCGGTATCAATACTCGGGAAAATGTTCAGCACTTTGCGTTTACCCGCAAACTGACCGAGGGTGACGTCAGACAGATCTTTTGCCACGAGAGTAAAAGTCTGCGCTTTGCTACCCACTTGCGGGATGGAATTGGCGACTGTAACCGGGTTGCCCTGGAAATGAACGATTTGTGACATGATTATCTTTCCTGTTTACATATAGTTAACGTCACATCTAGTTTATGCTAACTGTCAATAACACAGCAAACGCTATTTGCGCTTAATCCGCAAACCACCGCGGCAACAAGGAGTAAAGATGAGAACCGTAAAGGTATTTGAGGAAGCCTGGCCGTTACATTCCCCGTTTGTGATTGCGCGAGGTAGCCGTAGTGAAGCGCGTGTGGTGGTGGTTGAACTGGAAGAGGATGGTGTTAAAGGCGTAGGGGAATGTACTCCCTATCCGCGCTACGGTGAAAGTGATGCTTCGGTAATGGCGCAAATTATGAGTGTTGTGCCGCAACTGGAAAAAGGACTGACACGAGAAGAGTTGCAAAAAATTTTGCCCGCTGGTGCGGCACGCAATGCGCTGGATTGTGCGTTGTGGGATCTCTGTGCGCGTAAACAGCAGCAGACGTTAGCTGAATTTATCGGCATAACGCTTCCCGACACTATTACCACGGCGCAGACAGTGGTTATTGGTACGCCGGATCAGATGGCCAGCAGTGCATCAGCACTCTGGCAGGCGGGGGCGAAATTGCTGAAAGTGAAGCTGGATAACCATCTTATTAGCGAGCGGATGGTGGCGATCCGCGCAGCGGTTCCGGATGCGACGTTGATTGTTGATGCTAATGAATCCTGGCGCGCGGAAGGGTTGGCGGCGCGATGTCAGTTGTTGGCTGATTTAGGCGTCGCTATGCTGGAACAGCCGCTCCCGGCACAGGACGATGCGGCGCTGGAGAATTTTATTCATCCGTTACCCATTTGTGCTGATGAAAGCTGCCATACCCGCAGTAACCTGAAGGCGCTGCAAGGGCGCTATGAGATGGTTAACATCAAACTCGATAAAACCGGCGGGCTAACAGAAGCGCTGGCGTTGGCGACCGAAGCGCGTGCACAAGGTTTTAGCCTGATGTTAGGCTGCATGCTATGTACTTCACGCGCCATTAGCGCCGTTTTACCGCTGGTGCCGCAGGTCAGTTTTGCTGATCTTGATGGCCCGACCTGGTTGGCGGTGGATGTGGAGCCGCCGCTACAGTTTACGACCGGCGAATTGCATCTTTAGGATGCCAACGCAGTAAATTCGCCATTGCAAAGAGATACTTTTCGCTGGCTTCATCTGAGGAGACAGGCGGAAACTCGGCGGTAATACAGTGCAAGTTCAGATCAGCACACCAACTGCCGAAGGAGCCGGGCGTTTCATAGCCGACGCTGGTCACCAGCGGTAATTCAAACGCCTGAGCCAGCCATTCACCTAATTCACTGTGCCTGGGATCTTCAATACAAGCCAGCGGATCGTGAAAAGAGACTATCCAGGCGGGTTGGATACGATGAATGAGCTGGCACAACGCCTGGGTTTCAGGTTCTGAGCCTGGTTTATCTCCGGTCAGCAAGACCACATCGCGCTTTTCGGCGGCGCTGTTCCAGCGGTACACCGTTTCACCTTCTTTCCAGTTCGCTGCAGGAAAGTTTCTGTTCAAATCCACACCATTAGCATTGGCTCGTAAACCAAGCTGGCAACCGTCAGGATTCACACAGAGCACGACATGATGGCGGCGCAGAGAAGGGGTTAATGTGCGTAATGCGCAGGAGAGGGTGACGACGGAAGAATTTTCGTCGCCGTGGGTGCCAGCCAGAATCAACCCACTTTCGCTGCTGGCTGCAGACGCCGGAAACCAGATCAATGGCGCACCTAATAATGAACGTCCGTAATGTTCGGTTCCTGGCGGAAAAGCGCCCCGTTCGGCGCGCGGGCGGGTCACGGTCATAATCGTCTCGAATATAAGAAGTATTACAGGCAGTGTTGTGCAAATTTTGCGGATTATCAAATCCTTTTCGACAACGATATGTTATCGATCCTTTATCACTTTTTTACCGGAAGTTATTTGCATTTCTTCAAGGAGAAACAAATAATTACGCATCAATCTTAACATCGTTTTGAGGGTATCTTATGAAGCACTCTGTTTCAGTCACTTGTTGTGCGCTGTTAGTCAGCAGCATTTCCCTGTCGTATGCTGCAGATGTTCCGGGCGGCACAGTACTGGCAGAGAAACAGGAGTTGGTGCGCCACATTAAAGATGAGCCTGCATCATTAGATCCCGCGAAAGCCGTGGGTTTGCCAGAGATTCAGGTCATTCGCGATTTGTTTGAAGGGTTGGTGAATCAGAACGAGAAAGGCGAGATTGTGCCTGGCGTTGCTACCCAGTGGAAAAGTAATGACAACCGCATCTGGACTTTTACCCTGCGCGATAACGCCAAATGGGCCGATGGTACACCGGTAACGGCACAGGATTTTGTCTATAGCTGGCAGCGTCTGGTGGATCCGAAAACGTTGTCTCCGTTTGCCTGGTTTGCCGCACTGGCTGGAATCAACAACGCCCAGGCAATTATTGATGGTAAGGCTACGCCAGCTCAACTTGGCGTCACCGCTGTTGATGCCCATACTCTGAAAATTCAGCTTGATAAACCGTTGCCCTGGTTTGTGAATTTAACCGCTAACTTTGCTTTTTTCCCGGTGCAAAAAGCCAACGTTGAAAGTGGTAAAGAGTGGACGAAGCCCGGGAATCTGATCGGCAATGGTGCTTATGTACTTAAAGAGCGCGTAGTAAATGAAAAGCTGGTCGTGGTGCCGAATACCCATTATTGGGATAACGCTAAAACGGTGCTGCAGAAAGTGACTTTCCTGCCAATTAACCAGGAGTCCGCCGCGACCAAGCGCTATCTTGCAGGTGATATTGATATCACTGAATCCTTCCCAAAAAATATGTATCAGAAACTACTGAAGGATATTCCAGGGCAGGTTTATACGCCGCCGCAGTTGGGGACGTATTATTATGCATTTAACACGCAAAAAGGGCCAACGGCAGATCAACGTGTCCGTCTGGCATTAAGCATGACGATTGATCGTCGTCTGATGGCAGAAAAAGTATTAGGTACAGGTGAAAAGCCGGCATGGCATTTTACGCCAGATGTTACCGCCGGATTTACGCCAGAACCTTCGCCGTTTGAGCAAATGAGTCAGGAAGAACTGAATGCCCAGGCGAAAACATTGTTGAGCGCTGCCGGATATGGTCCACAGAAACCGTTGAAACTTACACTGCTGTATAACACTTCGGAAAATCACCAGAAAATTGCTATTGCCGTCGCGTCGATGTGGAAAAAGAATCTTGGTGTAGATGTCAAATTACAAAATCAGGAATGGAAAACCTATATCGATAGTCGTAACACCGGTAACTTTGATGTTATTCGCGCCTCGTGGGTCGGGGATTATAATGAACCATCGACTTTCTTGACGCTGTTAACATCAACGCACTCAGGGAATATTTCACGTTTTAACAATCCGGCATACGACAAGGTACTGGCTCAGGCATCGACTGAAAATACCGTTAAAGCGCGCAACGCCGATTACAACGCGGCAGAGAAAATCCTGATAGAACAAGCACCGATTGCGCCGATTTATCAATATACTAATGGTCGGTTAATCAAACCGTGGTTGAAAGGTTATCCAATTAATAACCCGGAAGATGTGGCGTATAGTCGGACTATGTATATAGTGAAGCATTAATATGATGTCATCTGGCGCGGTTAAGCGCGCCAGATTTAACAATCCCGATAAAATCCCTTCTTTTTTTAAATCCTCCCTATATGTACCGGGGATCGGCCACAGCACTGAGTCGGAAGTTTTCTTTGGTACTGAAGAACAGTATGTTCAGTTTAAAGCGGGTGAGAATAATGTAGCACTGGCTGCTGTTAATTGAAAAAATAAATAAGACTGGATGGCAAATATGTATATCGCCATCCAGTTTCTACGGGTTGTTACTTCATCTGATCCGGCGGTGTAATATTATCCATATACAACGTCTGGCTTGGGAAGGCAAAATCTGCGCCATGCGACTGTACAATATCGATAATCTTCAAATAAACATCCTGTTGGACTGCCAGCCATTCGGCCCATACCGTGGTTTTGGTAAAGCAATAAACCATGATATTTAATGACGAGTCAGCAAACTGGTTGAAATAGACCAGTAAGGTTTGTCGCTGATCGATGTCGGGGTGATTTTTCAGCATTTCGCGTACTGCTTCGACAACTGCACCCACTTTTGCCGCGTCTTCATAACGTAAACCGATGGTCGTAGTAATACGACGGTTGGTCATGCGTCCCGGGTTTTCTACGCTGATAGACGAAAACAGCGAGTTTGGCACGTACAGAGGACGGTGATCAAAGGTGTTTATTTTAGTGATACGCCAGCCAATTTCTGTCACCGTACCTTCGATATTTCTGTCCGGTGAACGGATCCAATCGCCAATGCTAAAGGGACGATCGAAATAGAGCATAATCCCGGAAAAGAAGTTACTCAAAATATCTTTACCGGCCATACCGACAGCAAGACCACCAATACCACCGAAGGTCAGCAACCCGGAAAGGCTCATACCAAAATGTTCACCGTAAAGCAGAACAATCACCACAATTATGCAGATTTTGATGATACGTGACATAATCCGCGCACTGGTGATATCACGGCCTTTTTTTATCTGTTGTTTTTCAAACTGGTTAATCAGAAGGAATAACTTAACCGTCAGAATAAGCGCAATCAGTGACGTACAAATAAAATCGACGGCGTCTGGTGTGATAAATTTGAGTTTGTAATTTTCAATGACATAATTAATGATGCTGCCAACAGCACTAATAATTATGGTGTAGATCAAAAATTGAACCGCATGGAATAAGAATCCTTTCTTGTTACGATTCCCACGACGAAACAAAAAGCTCATCAGAATCAATGCTGCGCAGCTACCGAAAATAATGACCAGATTAAGCGCATTATTTGTAAACAGTTCAGCGATCATTGTTTTATCAGGCTCCTCCAGATTGGTTGAAGTCATGCCGGAAACCCCTGGCGGGGCTATTTTACCGCGACAAATGATTCATATCATCAATAGTAAGGGAAGGAAGTAGCAACATCAGCGAATTGATCAATAGATTGATGATATAAACGTCAACAATCTGACGCCTTCAGAGCAGACAACGACAAAATCTCATGGTATTGTTACGCGTAAGTAACAGAGAGTTTGTTTGCACAAGGATTACATTATGATCATGATGAAATTAAAGTCAGCGAGGGGAAGAAAGTTTCTCTTAGGCTTGTTGGCGGTTTTTATTATTGCGGCGTCGGTGGTGACTCGCGCAACCATTGGTGGTGTTATTGAACAATATAATATTCCGCTGTCTGACTGGACGACATCAATGTATGTGATTCAATCTTCGATGATTTTCGTGTACAGCCTGGTTTTTACCGTGTTGCTGGCAATCCCGCTGGGAATTTATTTCCTCGGCGGCGATGAGAAATAAGCAAGAAGAAAAGGCCCGAAGTATCGGGCCTCGTGAGTAATTAAAGAACGATTAATCGTCGTCGTCTTCTTCTTCGTCATCCAGTTCAACTGGCGTCTGGTATTGATCGGGTTTGATTACCAGCAGGTCGCAACGGAGATGATCAATCACCTGTTCCGCCGTATTGCCAAGGAATGCCGCGGAAATTCCGGTTCGTCCTACGGTGCCAAGAACGACAATTCCTGCCTGCAAATGTTCCGCCAGATCAGGAATCACTTCTTCCGGCAGACCTTTTTCGACGTGCGTCATGTTTTCATTAATACCGAATTTCTGCCGCAGGGCTTTCATCGCCAGCAAATGTTGTCCGCGGATAGCGTCGTTATAAACGCTTGGATCAAATTCCGGCAGCTCAATAGCAATATTAATAGGAGTAACGGGATACGCGCCAACCAGATGGACTTCGGTGTGATTCACCTGTGCAGCCAGTTCAATCGTCTCTTTCACCAGTTTTTCATTGAGCGCATTATGATACGGCTCTTCGCTGGCGAGATTTACTGCCACCAACGCCTTACCGCCTTCCGGCCACGGTTGATCTTTCACCATCCACACCGGACTTGGGCATTTACGCAACAGATGCCAGTCGGTAGGGGTAAAGATAACCGCTTCCAGACGATCATGTTGGTGTGCCATTTTCAGGACTAAATCGTGCCCACCGCTGACCACTTCCTGAATGATGGCTTCGAAAGGACGGTTATGCCAGACCACTTTGATTTCAATGGGGACGCCAGCGTTAAGATAATATTTCGCCTGCTCGTGTATCCACGCAGTTCGCTGACTGATAACACCCTGACGCATGGCGGTGCGCTCGTCCGGGGAGAGCAGGGTAGTCATTTCGTATGAGAAATCATAAATCGGCAAAAAAGCTTTAATTTTGCCACCAATCCGTTGATGTAAATAAACAGCTCGCCGTAATGCTGGTTGATCGTCCTGGTTAGGATCGATAACAACGAGCATGTTCTGATACATAGCCATACAGGGTCTCCTTACAACAACTGTCAATGCAGTTTGTAATTAAAAGATTAACCCATATCTGGTGAATGAAACAGTGATGAACCTTCTGCCAGATCAATAAATCAGAAAAATTTAATGATATGACAGAAGGATAGTCGATTATGCGGAAAAATCAGGCGACGTTGCGCGTATGACCAGCAAGCAGGGCCAGCGCATCGTTATTTTCGATGGTGATGTATTTACCTTTGACTGCCAGCATGCCGCTTTTTTGGAAGCGTCCCAGCAGACGGCTGATGGTTTCTACCGTCAGGCCCAGGTAGTTGCCGATATCGCCACGAGTCATCGTCAGGCGGAATTCACGAGGGGAGAAGCCGCGTTGGGCAAAACGACGGGACAGGTTGTAGATAAAAGCAGCCAGACGTTCTTCTGCATTTTTCTTCGACAGCAGCAGAATCATGTCCTGATCGCCTTTAATTTCACCGCTCATCAGACGCATCATCTGCTGACGCAGATTCGGCATTTTACCAGACAGATCGTCCAGTGTTTCGAACGGGATTTCACATACCATTGACGTTTCCAGCGCCTGGGCGAAGCTAGGGTGATGACCGCTGCCAATAGCGTCAAAACCTACCAGATCGCCTGCTAAATGGAAGCCAGTGATTTGCTCGTCGCCTTGCTCTGTGATGGTATAACTTTTAATCGTACCGGAGCGGATGGCATAAAGCGATTTAAGTTCATCACCAGCCTTAAACAGCGTCTGGCCTTTCTGAATAGGCTTCTTTCGCTCAATGATATTATCAAGCTGATCAAGCTCATGTTCGTTTAGTGTGAACGGGATGCAAAGCTGACTGATGCTGCAATCCTGGCAATGGATAGCACAACCGCCAGACTGAATGCGCCGTATAATTCGCTTTTCCGGGATCATAGGTCTGCTCAAGCCGTAATTGATATTTGTCAATTTTAACATCTTTTTAGGGAGCAAGTAAGTCTAAGCAAACCTTAACAGCGGAGAATTCCGATAATAGATGTAAATATATATCTATCTACTTGAAAATTATTAAATTATTAAGGATGGCTTTACATAAAACTGTGAGCAAACCGGCACAAATTGTTTAAGGTCTACAGCAGCAGATAGCCTTCATGGCGCAATAACCACTCTTTTCGCTGCACTCCGCCTGCATATCCGGTCATCGTGCCGTTTCGTCCAATAACCCGGTGGCAAGGTACGACAATACTGATCGGATTTGAACCGTTCGCCGCGCCAACGGCGCGCGCTGCGCCCGGACGACCCAGATGTTCTGCCAGTTGACCGTAATGCATTACCTGGCCACAAGGAATAGTGCGCAATGTTTTCCACACTTCCCGCTGAAATGGAGTACCACCAGTAGCGGTAGGAAGGGTATCAATAATGCTAAGATTACCGGCAAAATAGTCGCGAAGTTTGTCGCTAAGACCGCCGGGATTGGTTGCGGAAATTCGCTCATAACCTTCTTTGCGATAATGGATGTCCAGCAATTGCACCATGCGATCACTGTACTCTTCCCATTCAACCGCCCGCAGACGGAATTGTTCATCGCAAATCACCCATAGTGGACCCAATGGGGTGGCAATTTTTTCTTCAAGTAATCTCAGCATCCGTTCTCTCTCAAGACAAACGTGGGTAAAACCCGGACTAATCAGTAGACCGACAAGATACCATGCCAGCAATATCAGCAGCCATACCACCAAGAATATAAGAGGAGACAGTAAGGCTAACAAATTGTAGGTATCCAGTTTGGCGACTGGCTTATATCGTTGCAGGAGTCAGAGAAACAGAGATATTAGTGCTGATGGTTATATAGAGGTGCAAACAATGCAAAAAAGGGGGCAGGCAGCCACTGCTGATCGCGTTTTTAGTCTGCGAATGTGATTATCTTCTGCGCACGCATAAAAAAATAGAGCCTGTCGACATCCGCCAGACTCTACAGTACACACAGCAGTGCATCCGCGTCTTTATTCCGGCCTGGGTTCCTGTCTGCCGGTGACAGTGTTATAACGGTTTTACCACTCTGTTGCCAATTTTCTTCAGTGACCGGTTTCACGAAAATATAAGTTAAATCAGCCGCTATACAACTGAGTCATCATGCATTAATGCTTCGCCGTAATATATGTTGTTCCTAATCTGCATACGGGAAATTGCGCCAGACCGTTGTCGGCCTGATGGGGCACAGTTATTATATCGCGCTCTGTATTGCGTGAGGATGCTACATGAACCCTGACGACAAATCGCTGTTTCTTGACGCCATGGAAGATGTCCAGCCACTGAAATGCGCTACTGATGTCTACTGGCATCCAACGCGTAACCAACGTGCGCCGCAGCGTATAGATACGCTGCAACTTGATAATTTTCTCACCACCGGATTTCTTGACATTATTCCACTAAACCAGCCGCTGGAATTTCGTCGGGAAGGGTTGCAACATGGGGTGATTGATAAGCTACGCAGCGGCAAATATCCGCAGCAGGCCAGCCTGAATTTACTGCGCCAGCCGGTGGAGGAGTGCCGTAAAATGGTATTCAGTTTTATTCATCAGGCGCTGGCGGACGGCTTGCGAAATGTGCTTATTATTCATGGCAAAGGGCGGGAAGATAAATCACACGCGAATATTATTCGTAGCTATGTGGCGCGTTGGCTGACGGAGTTCGAAGACGTACAGGCCTATTGCACCGCACTACCGCATCATGGCGGTAGTGGGGCATGTTACGTCGCGCTGCGTAAAACGGTGCAGGCGAAGCTGGAAAACTGGGAACGCCACGCTAAACGTAGTCGATAATTAAATGACGCTTCCGCGTTTTTGAATATATCAGGCGGCTAACACGCGGTTGCGTCCGTCATTTTTTGCCCGATACAAGGCATCATCAACACGCTTAAACAGTTCATCGATGTTTTCATTTCCTTCGTGATGCGCCACGCCAATACTGACTGTGAAGCGCGGTAAGCCCGAAATACTCACTTTTGCCACGCTCAAGCGGATAGTTTCAGCCAACGAAAGTGCAGTATCCAACGGGGTTCTCGGCAACAATAAGACGAACTCTTCCCCCCCCCAACGAAACACCAAATCGCCTTTGCGGGCGCAACTTTCAAGAGTATGGGCAAGCGAGCATAACACTTCATCTCCTTTCTGATGACCGTATAAGTCATTGATATGCTTAAAACGATCGGTGTCGATGAGCAACAAACTATAATCCTGAGCTATTGCCAGGTGCTGCATCTGTCCGGGGTCGGTTATGTGATAAAACTGCCGACGGTTGAGTAATCCCGTTAGTGCATCATGGTGGGCTGCATGTTCCAGTTGTTCCTCCAGCCGTTTTTGCTCTGTAATATCATGTACGATGCATAACATTAACCTGTCGCCGTAAATCTCAATTGGCCCGGCATAAGTTTGCACATGCCGAATGGAGCCATCTGCCAGTTTATGGACAAAATTGAGTGGCTTATGGCCGCCGGGCAACCGTGAAATTTCATGCATGACTGGCATGATGCGACGCCCAAGCATATTTATTTCCCAGGTGTGCTTCTGACACATTGTTTCATGGTTGTAGCCGTAGAAATTGAGCGCGGCCAGATTAGCATCGACGATTTGGCCATCACGTGAGGGATCAATTAACAGCATCGGTGCAGAGTTGGTCAGAAAAAAACGAGCATAAAACCCTTGTTTTTTACGCTGATAATTCGCTGAACGACTGGCTTTTAACCCCAGTGTTGCTGGAGTTTCCATTCCTTCGAAGATAATTACTTTTCCCGTCTCACTCATCTCTTTGAGGGTCAATCGGCAGCTTAATGCCGCCTCTTCACCATTACGCTGGACAGTGAGAATTTCTACAATATCGAGCTGGTTATGCAAGTCTGTGAGGTATTTAGGAAGCTCGTTTTGCGAGGAGATGGAATAGAGGCCGGTACGTAGCTGACTAAAGGTGAGTTCTTGCATCAAAAGTCGCGCTGCACTATTGGCATAAATTAATTGTTCTTCAAAGGGTGAAACGATCCAGACAGGACTGGTTAATAAGTCCAGAGTATTGAAGTTGTGCGTAGTCATTGAAATCCCGTTATTTTTATCAATCTTTTGTTACTACCTGATCGCAAAAATGCCACGACAAATGATCAGATAATTCTGATAATGATAGACGCTATTTAACGCTTTACACGTTTTCAAATCAGGAAAAGTATTTTGCTTTCTGTATTTAATTTTGACAGGATTTTATTAATCATTTCAGGGTAATGGGGTGATGAGATGTTGCGTAAGATGACCAGAAGACTAGACTACAAAATAATGCGTTGACAATGGAGGCACTGTGGAAGTGATTAAGGGAGCGGACGTAAATGTCCCGGATGCAGTATTTGCCTGGATGTTGGATGGTAAAGGCGGAGTTAAACCGCTGGAAAATACAGATGATATAGATGAAGCGCATCCTTGCTGGCTCCACCTCAATTATGTGCACCATGACAGTGCCCAATGGCTGGCGACAACACCCTTGTTGCCAAATAACGTACGCGATGCGCTGGCGGGGGAAAGCACGCGGCCCAGGGTCAGCCGTCTTGGGGAAGGGACGTTGATTACTTTACGCTGCATTAATGGCAGTACTGATGAACGTCCCGATCAACTGGTCGCCATGCGTGTTTATATGGATGGACGGTTAATTGTCTCGACCCGACAACGTAAAGTGTTGGCGCTGGATGATGTGGTTAGCGATCTGGAAGAGGGAACCGGCCCGACCGATTGCGGTGGCTGGCTGGTGGATGTGTGTGATGCGTTAACCGATCATTCCAGTGAGTTTATAGAACAACTGCACGATAAAATTATCGACCTGGAAGATAATCTGCTCGATCAACAAATACCGCCGCGCGGTTTCCTGGCGTTGCTGCGTAAACAATTAATTGTGATGCGTCGCTATATGGCACCGCAGCGTGATGTTTATGCTCGCCTTGCCAGTGAGCGTCTGCCGTGGATGAATGACGACCAACGCCGCCGAATGCAGGACATTGCCGATCGTCTCGGACGCGGCCTGGATGAGATTGACGCCTGTATTGCCCGAACCGGCGTGATGGCAGATGAAATCGCTCAGGTCATGCAGGAAAATTTAGCGCGTCGTACTTATACGATGTCGTTGATGGCAATGGTCTTTTTACCCAGTACGTTTTTAACTGGGTTATTTGGTGTCAACCTCGGTGGTATTCCTGGCGGGGGATGGCAATTCGGCTTTTCGCTTTTTTGTATTCTGTTAGTTGTTCTTATTGGTGGTGTTGCTTTATGGTTGCATCGTAGTAAATGGTTGTAACAAAAGAAAATTTGTCTACTTCCTGTATATAAAAACGCCGTAAAGTTTGAGCGAAGTCAATAAACTCTCTACCCATTCAGGGCAATATCTCCCTCGCAGGTGAATGCAACGTCAAGCGATGGGCGTTGCGCTCCATATTGTCTTACTTCCTTTTTTGAATTACTGCATAGCACAATTGATTCGTACGACGCCGACTTAGATGAGTCGGCTTTTTTTTGCCTGTTATTTTTCAGCGTCTACCCTTTAAGAGTCCACCCCATGACCGGAGGGAAATATGACGACACTCATTTATTTGCAAATTCCTGTCCCTGAACCCATTCCTGGCGATCCCGTACCAGTGCCAGATCCCATCCCTCGTCCGCAACCCATGCCAGACCCGCCGCCAGATGAAGAACCGATTAAATTGTCGCATCGTGAGCGTAGATCTGCGAGGATACGCGCCTGCTAATTTTGCGTCGATGACCACGAGAATAGATTGTGACCGCTTTTTCTACCCTGAACGTTTTGCCTCCCGCCCAGCTCACTAACCTTAATGAGTTGGGCTATTTAACCATGACGCCGGTGCAGGCCGCCGCGCTTCCGGCGATCCTTGCCGGAAAAGATGTTCGCGTGCAGGCGAAAACTGGCAGCGGCAAAACGGCGGCATTTGGCCTTGGCTTGTTACAGCAAATTGATGCGTCGCTGTTTCAGACCCAGGCTTTAGTGCTGTGCCCGACCCGTGAACTGGCGGATCAGGTTGCCGGAGAGTTGCGCCGGCTGGCGCGTTTTCTGCCGAATACCAAAATCTTGACCTTATGCGGCGGCCAGCCGTTCAGCATTCAGCGCGATTCGCTGCAACATGCGCCGCATATCATCGTGGCAACGCCGGGTCGTTTGCTCGATCACCTGCAAAAAGGCACTGTATCGCTGGATACTCTGAATACGCTGGTAATGGATGAAGCCGACCGTATGTTGGATATGGGATTTAGCGACGCAATTGATGACGTCATCCGTTTTGCGCCTGCTTCTCGCCAGACGCTTCTGTTTTCTGCAACCTGGCCGGACGCAATTGCCGCGATTAGCGGTCGTGTACAACGCGATCCTTTAGCGATTGAGATTGATACGTCAGATGCTTTACCGCCTATTGAACAACAATTTTATGAGACATCCAGCAAAGGCAAAATTTCGTTGTTGCAGCGGTTATTAAGCTTGCATCAGCCATCATCTTGTGTGGTGTTCTGTAATACAAAAAAAGATTGCCAGGCTGTGTGTGATGCTCTGAATGAAGTAGGGCAAAGTGCATTGTCGTTACATGGCGATCTGGAACAACGCGACCGCGATCAGACGTTGGTTCGTTTTGCCAATGGTAGCGCACGTGTGCTGGTGGCGACCGATGTCGCGGCACGTGGTCTGGATATCAAATCTCTTGCGCTGGTGGTGAACTTTGAGCTGGCGTGGGACCCTGAAGTTCATGTACATCGCATCGGGCGTACTGCGCGAGCGGGGAATAGCGGTCTGGCGATCAGTTTCTGTGCTCCGGAAGAGGCGCAGCGGGCGAATATCATTTCTGACATGTTGCAGATAAAACTTAACTGGCAAACGCCGCCAGCCAGCAGCGCCATTGTGCCGCTGGAAGCAGAAATGGTGACGTTGTGCATTGATGGTGGGAAAAAAGCGAAAATGCGTCCAGGCGATGTGCTGGGGGCGCTGACGGGGGATATTGGTCTGGATAGCACAGATATTGGCAAAATTGCCGTTCATCCAGCACATGTCTACGTCGCAGTGCGTCAGTCTGTTGCCCATAAGGCATGGAAACAGTTACAGGGCGGAAAGATTAAAGGGAAAACGTGCCGGGTGCGGTTATTAAAATAACGAAATGTTGAATTGCCGGATGCGACGCTGGTTGCGTCTTATCCGGCCAGCACAAGAATAGCCCGATAAGCTTGCGTATCGGGCGCTATCCTGGTTATTTCACTTCAACCACATTCAGGCGTAACTCATCCAACTGATTTTCATCTTCTTCAGGCTGCCAGCCCGCGGGTTGTAGTGGTAGCTCTTCGCGATCAAACGCCAGATCACCGCCGTTAACCACTTCAGAACCGTGGGTAATGCCTTTGAAATCGAACAGATTGGTATCGCACAGATGTGACGGCACCACATTCTGCATCGCGCTGAACATTGTCTCAATACGCCCTGGATAACGCTTATCCCAATCACGCAACATATCGGCAATCACCTGACGTTGCAGGTTAGGCTGTGAACCGCACAGGTTGCACGGAATAATCGGGAACGCTTTCGCATCGGCAAAACGCTGAATGTCCTTTTCACGGCAATAAGCCAGCGGACGAATTACGATATGTTTGCCGTCATCGCTCATCAGCTTTGGTGGCATACCTTTCATCTTGCCGCCGTAGAACATGTTTAAGAACAGCGTTTGCAGGATATCGTCACGATGGTGACCCAGTGCGATTTTCGTCGCGCCCAGTTCTGTTGCCGTGCGGTAAAGAATACCGCGACGCAGACGAGAGCAGAGTGAGCAGGTGGTTTTGCCTTCCGGGATCTTTTCTTTCACGATCCCATAAGTATTCTCTTCAACAATTTTGTACTCAACGCCCAGCTTTTCAAGATACTCCGGCAGGACGTGCTCCGGGAAACCGGGCTGCTTCTGGTCGAGGTTAACGGCAACCAGCGAAAAACTGATTGGCGCGCTTTGCTGCAAATTCCGCAGGATCTCCAGCATGGTATAGCTGTCTTTTCCCCCGGAAAGGCAAACCATAATGCGGTCGCCATCTTCAATCATATTGAAGTCAGCAATGGCTTCGCCCACATTGCGGCGCAGGCGTTTTTGTAATTTGTTCAGGTTGTATTGTTCTTTCTTCGTATTCTTTTGATTTTCTTGCATTATTTCAGTTCTCTGGTACTAAATGGGGCAAATTGGGGGCAAACTTTGCAACTACGATAACCGCGCATTCAACATAGCTACCTGTTCGTCGTTCATGTCATCAATCCACATACCGTAAATTTCATACACCATTTGCGCAGTTTCATGCCCCATCTGGCTGGCTATAAATGCCGGGTTTGCTCCTGCCGTCAACAGCCAGCAGGCAAAAGTATGTCGCGTATGGTACGGATTACGGCGGCGAATACCAGCACGTTTTACTGCTGCATTCCATCTTGCACCCAAACTGCTTACCGAGTAATAAGGTTTCTGTTTTTCGTTACACACCCTGGGCATGAAAACAAAATGCAGTTTTTGCTTTTCAGTTCTGCCGTACTCCCGATGATAAAAAGTGATTTCGCTTTTGCGATGATTCCCGGTCAGTTTGTATTGCTCCTTCAGTGCTTCAAGAGCCGGCTGCAGTAATGTTACCGTCCGGATCCCGGCATTTGTTTTTGGGGGACCGAACATATCAAGTATCGTCAGGTTTCTTCTGACATTCACAATTCCCTTCTCGAAATCCACATCCTCCCACGCCAGAGCTGCCAGTTCCCCGTGACGAAGCCCGGAGTAAACGGCAAATTTCCACAAGTTTTGGCTCTGTCCTTTTTCACTTTCCATTAATGCATTGAATTCTGTTTTAGATAACGGGTCAGGCTTTATTCTGTTTCGCTGTAATTTTTTTACTCCTTCAAATGGTTTGGTTGATATAAATCCCGACTGATACGCAAAACGTAACAACGAACAGAGCAGGGCGATATAGTTATCAACTGTGCGCACGGTTCTTCCTTTTTTGTTGGATCTTGGATTATCCAGGTAAAGCGTTTCTCCATGCAGCAGTTCATTCCGGTAGTTTAAGATATCGCTATAACGAATATGCGATATCGGGGTACTCTCACAAATTATTATCCTGAGTGTTTTTAATTGTGATTTCGTTTTCTTCATTGTGTTTGTTGTTAACTCTGTCTCTTTAATTTTTGTCCAGATATCACAAAGCTCCCCGAATGTTTTTATGACCCTCGTTGTCACCATTTTTGCCCCAGTGCTGGACTGGGGAAAACGTCTTAAATACTCAAATTCACCGGAACTGATTTCATGAACTATCAACGCTCTTAAATTCCCGGCCTTTTTAATGTTACTGTTAGTAATCTCCCAGCCTTTCAATGTTTCCCTACATCGTTTTCCTCGAAACATGAACCAGATGCGAATGTATTTACCTCGAATCTCGACACCTGTTGGTAATTTAGACATATCATGAGTCTTTGATAAACTGATTTATCTTCGGATAGTTGTACCAGATAATCCCTCGCTTACTGTCTGGCTTCCCTAAAGGAGATACTCGTTTGAAGTGGAAGCCTTCCACCCAACAGTTCTGGCGGTATGCTTCAATTTGTCTGGCACCCAGACCAGTGCGAAGCATCAGGCCGTATTCAACCATCCACTCTTCATTAAAGATTACTTGTGCCATCGCATCACCTCTGGCAGGCGCCAATGTTAGGCTGAAATTGACGCCCGATGTTGATTATTAATAATCAGCTATGAAGTTTTAATTTGAATACAATGCAATTCATGAGGACTGAAGTTTCTCGCAATTAAAATTTATCAGTTTTACTTTCTGCTCTCTGGAAACGCCTGCTTCTTTTTTCCCTGAGAGCATTTTTTCGCATTCTGATTTCGTTAGTTTAGATTTTGAATATCTTGTCCAGTTAGTAGGAGTGCCACCTTCCTTTTCAATTGTAGCGGTAATTTTATACATGAACACCTCCATTATTATTTCCAGTGGTTCGTTTATTCCATCGTTCGAGTGCTTCTTTTTCACTTCCACCATAGCCGGTTCGGGATTCGCATCCGTTACACTTCGCGCGGTAATATCCTGAAATGGCTTTCACCGTTACTGATGGACAACCACAAAACGGACATGGTTTAACATCGTCATATCTCATAATTGTTCTCATAAAAAATATTTCACGTTGGCGGTGCATTACACCGCCTAGCTGAATTATTCCTCTGAATTATCGATTACACTGTATTCCCCGGTTAATACAGAGGAATCTGCCGGATCGATTGTCAGTGGTTCCTTTTCATCCATTGATACCGCGCGCTGGATCTCAATTGATACGGGCAGGTATTTGAACAGGCGACGAATAGCCGTTTTCTTTGCCATTTCTTCCCAGTGAGTTACCCACGGCCCGTTATTACCAGCTTTACTTTGGCTGCGCACCAGCTCAATCTGTTTGCGCGTCATAACTTCAAACTGAGTACCTCCGTCTTTCAGTCTTGCGACAGCATAGACGTGGGTAACTGGGACATCTTCGTTTTCTCCCGGGCGGTGTATTAACTTTTCATCAAGGCCAAATTCGAAGCTAAACTCGTCACCTTCACGGACAACACGGGCTGACAGGCTGGCGATTTGACCAGAACGGCGAGCCAGATCAATCATGCCGCGATAGCCAATGATTAGCTGAACGTTATTTTTACCGCTCTTTTCGTTTTTATTACCAAAAGGCAGTAAATATGCGTGGCCAAGGGCGCTACCTGGCTCAAGGCCGAGCTGTGAACACTGTACGATTGCACTGACAAAACTCATAGAGTCACACTTTCCTAACGCTGGAACTTTACGAATTTCTGTGGTGGCGATACGGATCATACGTTCAGCCGTCATATGGCGTGGAAGAGCTGCTGCCAGTTGCTCTTTCATTGATGGCTGGTTAATAAAACTAATCACGTCGTTATTTTTAACTGCTGCTGGTGCACGGTTTCCCTGAGTTTTTTGCAGATCGGCTTTTGCGATTGGTGGTTGCTTAGTCATTTGCATATTCCTTAGCCCAGCGGGGCAGTGATAACGTCTTAATAGCTGGCCATTCATCGGTATTGAGGCAGTCAGCCAGGGTTCGCAGATTGCGGTGATATTCCAGTTGACCTGCCAGTTTTGCTTCTTCGCCCATCATGAAAATTTCAACCGGATAACGTCCGCATTCAATAGTTGTGCTGGCGACCAGAAAAACGAAAGTTGGCTGCACTCCAAACTGTGCTTCATAACCGTCACTGTAGAATGCATCCTGAACGTGATAGCGGTAGTCGTAATAAGCGGTTTTGAATCGTTGAATATCCGCCGTAGTTTTCACGTCCATGATCCAGTGAAATTCAGGGATAATTTTGTCCGGACGGCACCGACACAAAATTCCTGTTTCAGGATCTTCCCAGTAAATTGATGATTCAGCGTGTCCGGCGCTTTCAACAAGCCATTGCCCCAGCGGCAAAGCCATAACGCTTTGATACATGAGCTCAATTTTCCGGCTTTCTTCCGCAGTGATAACCGTTTTTCCTGTGCTTGCGCATTTCATAAGAAACGCTTTCTCTTCTTCTTTTCCGGCGTTTGTACGGCGGTTAAATTCAGGTGCTACGATAAAGCGGTTACTGAATTCTTCCGGTTCAAGTACCCGGCAGTGGAAAGCGGTTCCTAAATCGAGCGTTTTTGTCTTTGTGGTGTCCACGGGGGCATTTTTACGCCACAAATACAGTGCCGGAGTATCAGCAATGTCATCGAGCTGAGACTTACTGACACCGGGACCCGCGTGGTAATTCTCATTCGAAATTCCGTAATAAATACCTGGCTCTATGTCTTCTACGATTACGGGATCTGCGACTTCGCCAGTTTCATCACTGCAATCGCGATGCGGATCGCTGCCAGCGTTCTCCGGTAACAAATCATCAGTTTTTTCCGTTTTCTCCGGCTCTTCTTCCTGTGCTTCATCTGTTTTTTTTTCGTTCCTGGGTTCGCCTTCCGGATACAGGTTCTCTTTTGTCTGCTGTTCGTCATTTTCTGTTTTTTCGACTTCATTTGAGGGAATATGATGACCGGGAATCCATTTCGGATCATTCGGGTCGCTAATTCCGTCAACAAATTCACCACGTGATGCAGCAAGCAATTTATCGGCATCGACAGGATTTTTTGATGGAATGTTTTTCCGGGCTTCATGGAGTTCTGCCCGCAGTTCCTGATATTTCGTATCAACAGAATTTACCTGTGACTGAGCATCCAGCGGCTGCGTGTTCTGATGATGCTCAGTTGCATCCGTTTCCACTGTTTCAGCCGTTGCCTGTTCATCTGCCATTGCGCCAGATGGTTGCGGTTTTTCTTCATCATCCTGTTTTCCTTCTTCTGTTACACGCTGCGGCATCGGGGCAGAGGAGCGACCGCAGGCAATATCCACGATTTCCGGATCAGGGTTGGCATGATCGGTTTCAGTCAGTACTCTGTTGAGATATTCGGTGACACGGTGGGGGGTAGCCTCTATGCCAACTGGTGCTTCTTTTACGGACGCAACAGTGATGGCGCGGGAGTAATCCTTGTGGCCTGGCATGGTGATGAATTTGCCGAAAAAAACAGAAAAGGGCGGCTTATTCTCTGAAACGATTTCTTCAACGCGTTTTGCATGTGCCGGATGAAGGTTATAAATATCCACGTCCATTGAACGGGCCAGTACGCCAGTGGCTACGTCGAATGCCACTGACGCATCATCGTGGACAAAACCTTCGCCACGGTCGGTAAGAATTCCTCCGCCAGCATTAGCACCGGATGGGGTGCGATTGATTTCAGATACGCAATTTCCCTTTGCCCACTCTTTTGTCAGCAATCCCTGATCAAGGTAGTCAGTCTTCATCCAGGTGGAAATGAACTTGTCGAATTCTGCCGGGCTGATACGGCGGGTTGCTGCGTGAGTGAATGCCTTTTCCACCGAATGCGCCAGTCTTCCCAGATGATGGTTTGTCAGCTTATCCAGCTCAGGATGCGAACGTACTGCGGTAAGCAGGCTCTGTATGTTTCCATCTTCCATATCCATTTCGATGCGGATCACGTCCCTGCGTTGTTCTGGTGTGGCGTGATGTTTGTATTTCCCGTCGAACTCCCGACCAAATAAGTAGAGGTGCAGGAAACGATGGGTAAGGCTCAGGGTGGCGACGGGAATTTCACATTCAGGGCAGTCATCATCACTGTCCCGGGATTCACTTTTCTCTGCGTTCTCTGGCTGAGAATCACTTTGTTCATCGCGGTCACGGCTGACACCTGTAACAGTTTCGCTGCTGGTATTGTCAGTGCTGGCAGGTTTGTCCTGAGCAGAGGGAGAGGGCGCGATAAATACCATTGTGATACCATCTTCCCCGCCTTTTTCGTAACGGTTGCAGAATTCAGTGTCAAACACGCCTTCAGGTGGAAGGTCATCCACAACGGGTAAATGGACGCGGACGGGTTTTTTGAAATCATCTTCGTCGTAGCCTGCATCGTCAATCGCAACAGCACCACGGGAGATAGCAATGGACAATTTTTTTGCTTCAGCCCAGTAAAAACCGCCTTTAATACCGAGGCGTTTTCTTACTTTGTCATTTTTGGCTTCGTAATACAGTGGGTAAACTTGTTTATCAGTGCTCATTGTCTTTTAACCTCAACTCAGATTAAAATTACTGCGAGTGATGAATAAATGTCCCGGGTTCTTCACTCAGGCCTGCACACCGTGCAGGCTTTCTTTTTTCAGAGTTCACCTTTTGATTTCATTGCAATCATGGCTGCAAAAAATCTGTCTTTTTTTTCTTCGGGAAGACTCTTTCCGATATGCACCAGGCACATTGCTTTGACACCTTTGTCAAGTGTTTTAACGTTGCCTGATGGACCGTCGATATCAACCACAGTGAATGGTTTTTTTTTATTTTCTGTCTTAATCACGTAGCCAATACGCTTTCCTTCCAGGCTGACTTCGTGAACAATGTCATCAGTAGTTACAACAGTGGCTTCATAACTGGTAATCATGTTTTTCTCCTTAATTAAGGTTGAGCGAATCCCTGCCATTGCTGGCATAAATTCAGTTTCGGATAGTCAGTTAATTAAAGTTCGTGTGCCATCTGGTCTTTTTCGGCACATTGCCTGGAGCAGTATTTACGCTCCTTTCGTGCAACAATGGTTCCATGCATATAAATAATTTCAGCAGTGTAAGCTTTATCGGGGGTTATTTGTTTGTCACACATGTTATAAGCACAGGGAATTAAATCAGGGTCACCTTTTTGCTGGAGTATTTTTTTGATTCTCCATAACCACTTTTTTATTCCGGTATGTGTTATGGTCTGCTGTTGCGCAGGAGTAAAACAATAATCAAGCATAGGGTTCATATCCGTAGCTCCATTTTATTTTAAAGAAAGTAACTGCCCCACAGTCATATTTTTAATTTTGCTCCGGTTTACAAGAGTCCATCCCTGTTTTTCCAGATAATACCGGAAGGTGTCCAGGGTACAGACCATTGCACCATCAGGAACGGGTTCGGTGAATTCGATATTGCCATGTTTGTCGAAGTGAACAACCAGAGAGCGGCCATTGCCAGGAATCATTCTGTCAGCAGGCGGAGTGTTGTTCTGATGCAGCTCCGCCTCCATGCGATCGAACTCAGCAATGTAGGCCTCTTTGAAAGCGGCTGCTTTTTTACCAGTGAAGCCCATCACCAGGAAAACGAAGCCGTTTTTGGTGATTTGGTACATGGGGAGTTTGCGTCCGGTTGAGTCGGTGTATTCGCTCGACACAAAATTGTGCTCAGTGAATTTTGCTGAACAGTCCAGATTACGAATTTTATCCAGCACTCGTTCGTGGCGTTTGCCAAAGAACTCGGCGATCGCAACAGACGTGGTGACAGCGCGACCATTTTCGATGGTTACGTCAGGGTGAGAAAGGGTAGGGATAGTAGCCATGATGGCATCCTCGTTGATTAGTTTAAATAACTCACCACCGAGGCTTTCCACGACCATAATGGTGGTGAGACGTACAGGGGTGGAAATACCGGTAACCAACGAACCCGGCCAGCCTTGCGGCTGCCCTGCACGCCCCACCATAATGCGAATGAGGCTGTGCTTAGCGCATAAAAAAACCGCCTGAGCGCGGTTATGCGCGTTGGTTATCATCGGGTTTCCACGCCCGGCACCCGTTTTATAAGGTGCAGGTGCACTATAATTCCACCCGTTCTGGTTTTCAATAGCTACATTCAACATTTTCTCTTACCTTTCATCACCGAAGTGAACTTTGTTGATGCGGTGCCTGGTGCCTCCAGGTGACGTTAACCAGTTAACAATTAACGCCGGATAGAGAGTATTCCCGTTACGCCTTTTAACTGTGCCGCGTGCGCTTAGCCGCATTCACCGCATCACAAAATTCACTTTAAAAAGGGCGGACATCAGAGAAACTGCCAGATACTGATGCCGCCAAAGGTTTTATCGCCAACCGCAAACATGGAGATGTTGTGGCGGGGTTGTCACTCAGGCGTATGGTCAACCTGACAACCCGGTGTCATTTATGGGGGGAAAGGAAATGAAACCCCCGCCATACTTACCGCCGCGCCATTTCGCGGATTGCCACAACCGGAAGCGCACGGTCGAATAAATTTAACGACAAGCCTTACAGGTGAAGGTCTTCGCCGTGCGCTTTCGTGTTGTGCCCGGTTTTATGTCACCACCTCCGGGCTTCGGTGGTATCTTTACTGGAGTTCTCACACAACCAGTAAGGAGATGAATATGCCGACATATCTCGCCAGAGTGGAGCTATATAATGCAAATCCTGAAGATTACGAACAGCTTCATGAATACATGCTTTCACTAGGATTCAGGAGAACGATCCCCCATGGAGATGGTTCGTATAATCAACTCCCGCACGGAACTTATATCTCCGAAAAAGGAGGTGATATTTATCAAATTCGCAGCCAGATATCTGACTATGCAGACCGACTATCCAGATATCGCGCGTCTGTTTTTGTTTGCGAATTCAGTCAATGCTCGTGGTATTTATACCCCGCCAAGACCCGGTGAATATCCTGCACGGCCTTCTGCTTTGTAGAAGGCTTCTTCGCTTCGGTTACAGTTAATCACTTTGATGGATTGAACTGTTGCCGAAACCAGTGTTTTAGCTGCTTCATGAGCCTCACGATCAGAGCATCCCTCTCTCAGTTTGTGTGCCACGAGATCCAGTACAACAGGGGCGAACTTATCCGCGAATATGCAAAACACGGACCTGTCAAATAACTCACCGCAAAACATAACCCGTGTGGATTCTTGTACTCTCTGCTGATAGTTGCTCATCTTATCTTTCCCCCTTAACGCCGGGTGGCGGAACTAAAACCTGTCGCACCGTTGTGCTTTGATGGAATACATTGTTCTCTTGAAATGAACATGTGTCAACATGTTGTGTGTAAAAAAGACAAAAAAAACCGCCTTTCGGCGGTATGTTTTTGTAAAGTAAATGATTATTTTTGTCGGGTTATTGGGTCAACGTATTCTGAATAAAATTCAGTCAGTTTTTGAAGTCGCATTTGAAAAGCCGCCAGCATATTCCTGCGCTCTACAGGTGGCAGATTTCTGTAAACATCAAGCAGGGCTTTCTCATCATCATCAAGCGTCTCCCTGTTTGTATCTTCTTTTCCTGTCAGCAGCCAGGAAAGGGAAACGTTTGTGGCTTCTGCGATTTTGGCTGCGGAATCTTTACTGATAGTTCCTCTTTTTTTCCATGCGTTGACTGATGATCGACCTACACCAGCGATACGCGCTAAATCTGAGCCGCTTAAATGATGCTGTTGCGAGATCGTATCTAAACGTTCCGCCAGCGGGGTATCGTATTGCTTTTTTCTCATGTCCATTTGGCAATTATAACCGCTCAGTGAACACTAACAATTCCTCAGGGTGTTGACTTGTGTTCTTTTATGGTGAACAATTGTTTTGTTTAATTGAATTGGAGGTTGTATGACTGCTTTGGATAAAGCAATAAAGATTGCTGGTGGTATTCGCCCGTTAGGGCGCGCAATAGGCGCCTGGCCGTCTCAAATACACAGATGGGCAAATGAATACAATGGGCGTGTCCCAACAGGGGAACGAGTTCGTCAAATTTACCTTGCAACTGGGGTGACTCCTCATGAATTGCGGCCAGATTTATACCCTAATCCAACAGATGGCTTACCTGTCGGAGACAAGGCTAACACGCAACCAGCGGCGGGAGTTGATTCATGAAAATCAGGCATGAGCACATCGAATCAGTGTTGTTAGCCCTGGCAGCCGAAAAAGGGCAGGCGTGGGTCGCTAACGCAATTACTGAAGAATATCTGCGCCAGGGGGGCGGCGAATTGCCCCTTGTACCAGGCAAGGACTGGAACAATCAGCAGAATATCTATCACCGTTGGTTGAAAGGTGAAACGAAAGCGCAAAGGGAAAAAATTCAGAAACTGATCCCTGCGGTTCTGGCAATTCTTCCGCGCGAGCTGCGTCACCGACTCTGCATCTTCGATACCCTGGAACGCCGTGCATTACTGGCGGCGCAGGAAGCGTTGAGTACGGCAATTGATGCGCATGATGATGCAGTCCAGGCCGTTTACCGGAAAGCACATTTCAGCGGCGGCGGGTCTTCCGACGATTCTGTGGTGGTGCATTGAAGATGGGGAGCTATGCCGAATCGTATTTATTCGGCATTGGAAGATGTGTTATGTGCGATTACGATTTTTTACCTGTTGCGCATTCATACGCTTTTGTTAGTGCGCTTATGAGCCCTGGAACATTTGCTATAGGTATATTCACTGATTCAGCAATTCCATATTCTGGGTCAGGACTATTAGGGCATTCGTCAACGGTGATTATGAGCGCGTCAATTTCTTCGGTGTATTCAACTGTTATTTGAGACTGGTGGGGGGCGGCGATAAATGTTTGCATCCTTCCTCCTAAGGTTAAGTGGTTGTTATGTCGGCACTACCTTACATGCAATTGTATATAGCTGATTATCTGGCAGACACCATGCATTTGTCGGCAGAGGAGCACGGCGCGTATTTGTTGCTGATGTTCAATTACTGGCAAACAGGAAAGCCAATACCCAAAAACAGGCTGGCAAAAATTGCCCGTCTGACCAATGAGCGATGGGCTGATGTTGAACCATCCTTGCGGGAGTTTTTTTGCGATAACGGCGACGAATGGATGCATCCTCGGATTGAGCGCGATCTTAAAAATATCGTTACAGCGCCAAGAGGGAAGAAATTACCAGAGGGCGAAAATTTATCTGGATACAAGGGCTACGTTTATTTCGTGACCAGTACGGAAATGGATACTGTGAAGATCGGATATTCAAAAAATCCCTGGGCAAGGCTTGGAGAACTACGACGTAGCTACGGTAGTAATCTTAGCGTAGTAGCTACGATAAAAACCGTAGAAAAATCGGAATCATCAATTCATGCATTGCTATCTGATTATCGAGTTAATGGTGAATGGTTTGTTAAGAGTGAGTGTATTAAATCGTTAATAACACAAATCGTAGAAGGGAAAATAACTACTGTAGAAGCTACGAACAACTACGTTGGCAACTACGAAGTAGTTACTACGACAACTACAAATACAGATACAGATCTAAAAGAATTAAACCCCACACATAACGCGCGCGTGTGCGAGAGTGCTCCGACCAGTGAGTCGAATGGCGTGCCGTTGCAGGCAGCGGAACCTGATTACCTGGACGGCCTGAGCGAACCCATCGGGAAATTTCCCATGAGCGATGGCTGGCATCCGTCGCCGGATTTTCGAAAGCGGGCTGCCTTGTGGGGAGTAGCTCTGCCGGAGCCGGAATTTACGCCTGCTGAACTTGCCGCCTTCCGGGACTACTGGGCGGCGGAGGGGAAAGTTTTCACGCAGGTTCAGTGGGAGCAGAAATTCGCCCGTCACGTAAATCACGTCAGGGCGCAGGTTAAACCAGTCAGCAAGGGGGTGAGTCATGCAGCAACATCACCAGGTGGCACCGCATCACGGGCAGTTCAGGAAATTCGGGCAGCACGTGAGCAGTGGGAACGTGAAAACGGATTTATCAGCGACGGAAACGGCCTGGAAGCTGTGGGAACTCATGGGGGAGGTTTATTCGAACCGCTGGACCCAGAAGAACGGGGCCGCACCTTCGAAGCTCTGGATTGCACAGATTGGCGCGATGACTGAGCAGCAAATCCGACAGGTCTGCCGCCAGTGCATGGACCGCTGCCGGGCGGGTGAAACATGGCCTCCGGATCTGGCTGAGTTTGTGGCACTGATTTCGGAAAGTGGAGCCAATCCATTCGGTCTGACAGTGGATGCCGTGATGGAGGAATACCGCCGCTGGCGCAATGAGTCCTGGCGATATGACGGAAGCGATAAATACCCGTGGTCTCAGCCTGTGCTGTATCACATTTGTCTCGAGATGCGTTCAAAGGGGATTGAGCGCCAGATGACCGAAGGGGAGTTAAAACGGCTTGCAGAACGGCAACTGACGAAATGGGCAAAGCATGTTGGTAACGGCCTGAGTGTTCCGCCTGTCCGGCGACAACTGGCAGCACCCAAACGTCCTGCGGGACCAACGCCAATTGAGTTGCTGAAACAGGAATATGAACGCCGGAAAGCGGCTGGGTTTGTCTGATTTGAGAAGTAATTTTTACCGGGAGGAAATTTATGGAAACTGTTTTTGACGCACTGAAAGCAATGGGAAAAGCCACGTCGGTAGAACTGGCTGCGCGACTTGATATCAGTCGTGAAGAGGTACTGAATGAGCTGTGGGAACTGAAAAAATCTGGCTTCGTTGATAAAAGTGTATACACCTGGCGTGTGGCTGATAACAACGTTCAGCAGGAACAGCCAGTGCAGGCAGAACTGCCGGAAGAAACCACCACGGCAACAGTGACGAAAATTTCGGAGAGCGATTTAACGGCGACGATTGAACAACGTGGCCCACAAACGGCGGATGAACTGGCTACGCTGTTCGGTACAACATCCCGCAAAGTGGCTTCAACGCTGGCAATGGCAATCAGCAAAGGACGCCTGATTCGCGTAAACCAGAACGGTAAATATCGTTACTGCATACCGGGCGATAATTTACCAGCAGAGCCGAAAGTTGAATCGGTAGCGGAAACCGATGGTAAAGCCTTTCCTCAGCCAGCCGGTGTTGCGTTACCAGTACAGGAAGCGGCAACACAGGAAGAAATTAAAACAGAAACTGTGGCGGACATTGAGCAGTCGTTGTCATTGCTCACCGAAACGCAAGCGGATGGCATGGTTTTACCATCGCTGCATATGGCAAACCGCGAACTGCGTCGGGCGAAAAGTCATGTCCAGAAGTGGGAGCGAGTCTGCGCCGCGCTGCGGGAGCTGAACAAACACAGGGATATTCTCCGGCAGATTACAGCCACCGGAGAACAATAGCGGTGAGCAACTGGAAGACGTGGTGCAGGGCTGAAATCCTGGTACTCCGGCAGTGTGCGGGAACGATGAAGGTAAAAAGCATCGGTAGTCTGATTGGTCGTAGTGAGGCGGCTGTCAGGACGAAGGCACGGGAGGAGGGAATAAGCCTGATGCTGCGGGGTGATTTTCACCAGTCAGCAAAATATCCGCAGCGCGATATCGAGCTGGTGCGGCATCTTCATCAGTGCGGTATGTCCCGGCGTGAAATAGCCAGAAAATTCGGTATGCCGCTGCGCACAGTGAATAACTACGTCTATTTCGACAGGAGGGTTCAGGAGTGAGGGTGAGAGTTTATATCGCCGGTCCGATGACGGGATATGAGAACTTCAACCGTGAGGCGTTTCACAAGGCGGAAGATGGGCTGAAACGGGAAGGGCATACCGTCTTAAACCCGGCAGTGCTTCCGGACGGGCTGACACAGCCGCACTACATGGATATCTGCATGGCGATGATACGTTGCGTGGATGCGATTTACATGCTGAAAGGCTGGCAGCGGTCGGCAGGCGCTAAGGCAGAACTGGCACTGGCAGAGAAGCTGGGGCATGCAGTTATTTTCCAGGAGGCATGCAATGAGTAAAACGAGCCCGGGGTGGGCAAGGCCGCTTATGGCGAAAAAGCATCATTATTTTGCTGAAGGTGAATCAACAAGTATTTGCGGTGGCTGGATGTATTTTGGTAATGAACGTGAGCCGGACACATTCGAAAGTCCGGATGACTGTAAGAAGTGTCGTAGAAAATTAAATAAAGGAGGTAGTAAATGAACGCAATTAAAGAAGTGCCAGTGATTCGTAATGAATATGGCTGCTGGACACATCCTGAATATGAAAAATTCTGTGACGCTCGGGAATATATTTCAACGGAAGAGTTTAACGCCTGGATGGAGGCAAATAATCTTCAGTGGACTATCTGCACTATGGATGAAGATGATTTTAACCTGGACGCAGATGGCCCTGATATTTCAGCATGGGAACCGGAACGACCAGAGGGTGATGGCTGGTTTATTGGTTCCATTCATGACACCGAAGATGGTCCGGTTTGTGTCTGGTTGCGAAATAAGGCTGAAGCATAAAGGCTATAAACTAACTAACAACTAAATACTGAAGATTTAAATCAGAAACGATTTTATTAAATCCTTAACCGGAGGGATTCCTGCACCCTCAAATCATCAGGAGGCCGCCCGAAAGGGCGGTGGAGATAATAATGGGAATAACTAAAGAACGATTGTTGGAAATAGCAAACCTTAGTGATTGGGCATTAAGTGATGAGAGAATTATTTCTCCTCATGCTTATGAGTCAGTTACAAGTATAGAAATAACAACAATGGCTAGAATGCTGCTTGGTTATTTCAAAATAGAAAATAAAAAACAGATGGATAGTAATGTTGATATATGTGAGATTTTAGACGATTGGGGGGCTTGGGTTGTGGCTGGTAATAGTTCTATTGATTGGCAGGAAATAGCTGATAAATATAAAAATGTTGTTCCTCATGGTAAAAAATCACGCCGTCAGTGCAGCAATGATGAAGGGCGAGTTATTGACATTAGTATCCTTAGGTTAGAAAGATATAAGCAACAAGAATATGAGTTAATTGTTGCTCATTTCGTGATTGGTTTATCTCTTCGTGCTATTGCAAAGCAACAAGGATGTTCAGATGGAACAATTCGTAAAAGATTGCAAAAAGCCTTAGGTTTTTTGACTGGATATATAGCAATTACCAGTTAAGAGTCAGCGGTTTTTTTACCAGTGTAATGGTATAAGGATACTCCCATGTGTCTTACATGATATGGAAGCGCTGTTGCTGGATGCTTTGTGATACTCTTAAAGCGGAGGGGAGAGCCTTCCGCTTCAATTTCTGCGTCCGAAACGGTCGTAGAGAAAAATTCTTTCCATTCATTGAATTTTACTGCTGATTTGTCAGACTTTATATAAATTAGAATTCCTCCATGATCGTCACGTGACGTACCCGTGCCGTAACGTTCGGTTAGCTGAATCCAGCCATTATGAATAGATTTGGGGCCTCTCCATAATTTTGCTTCACCGATCCATTCGAATTTTCCGAATTGATGTTTAACTAATAAATCAACGTGACCGCCATGTTGAGTATCATGTTCAACATCATAAAACCTACCTTTCAGGAAATTTTTGATCGACGCTGTTAGCTCGTCCTCTCCCCACTTTGCATCTTGATAGAAGTGTTTGTCATTTTCTAAATTCTGAATAGCGTCGTCTAAATCTTCATAGAGTTGCTTTACAAAAATATTTTTGTCTGCAGCTAATTTTCTTTGAACCATTCCCCTAAATTCAGGATCCATTCTAATTAATGATTGAAGGTCTGCAGTACAGATGTTTACATCACTCATGCAGACTCTCCAAAAGACTCGAAGGAGTAAAGTATGGATAAAGATACTGGCTAAAATTATCAACCAATTCGCCAGTTTCTGGATGGTAAAAACTTCCTGTGTCTAAAGCATAGGAAATAAGATCATCTTCAACTGGTATTGGTTCTTCCGTTAAATTATCAATGTATTGAAAATGCATATCCAATAGATGTGCTTTATAGCTAGATAAATAATCAGTTGCTTTTATTAGCAGGATATAGTCATCTTTCGTATCAGTTAGATAGGTTAAACCATTGATAAGGGTTTTGTATGTAAAGTGATTGATATTTTTAGCATCTTTACTAACCAGAAAAAGAAAAAGATCACGACACACACTGCGAACAGGATCATTAAAATCCTGCTCTATTTGCGTGATAATGTCGTGATATATACTCTTTTTCATTTATGGCCTGATGATCTCGCTCTTCTTTTCTCTTCACAGGACTTAACAGAATCCAATATTTTTTCAACAATAAATATAATCGAATCAATGTTGTTACAGTTCTTCGCAATTGCTTCATGCAACCTAATTCTAGGATTATCAAGCATTGTCCTTTTCCCTGGTAATATTAACTCTACTGATAAAATATGTGAAGAACTTTGTGGTAAATCCCAAATTTTTCCCAACTTAAACTTTGTCAATATTGGGCTTGCGGACTCTCCACTATGATGGTAAACATCTTGACGCAAACACTTTTGACTTGGTTTGAGTTTTAAAGAACTTGTATTGCCATCTGAGGTGATAAAAGATACATGAGAAATTCTGCCATCTACTTTCTCGTAAAGATCTTGTATTGAACCAAATAATTCAAGAGGATTGTTTAAAATAACGCCAGCTTCTTTTTTTATAAAATTAGCCACAAGGTATTGTTGAGGCTGTGATTCACTTCTTGGAAGGATAGATAAATCAATCGTAAGAATTAATATTTTTTCTGCAGGCATTAGCATGATGGTATTAAAGCATTGCGTGACTTGGCGTGTTTTGCATTTTATTTCTCCACCATTAGCACGTAATTCCATACCCGCATCGCTAAGATGTGTTGGGTCAAGCTCTATCACTTCAGTGTAATACGCTTTGGATAAAAAAACAGCAGTGTCAATTTGTTTATCACGAATGATATCTTGACGTAGTTCAGCAAAATGCAGCTCAGTATCAGCAACTAACAGCTCCTCTCTGGATAAAGGAGTTGGGTATTTTTCTGAGAAGGGGCTATTGTCCTTTTTCTGATTTGTGAAAATTGTTTGTAATTTTGCTACGTCTTCATCGGTGATTCTATAAATAGAAAGTAATCGATTCCCGCTAAAAATTAAACCTTTCCAGAAATCGTCGATTCTGTCTTTTAGGTCGGGATTATGCTGAACTACACTATTTACACGTTCAATAAAAAGGGGTAATCCTTGGGCCGTTACACCCAGTGATGAACCAAGAAGCTTACGGGTGTTGCGCCAGCCAAAGCGTGAATTGATGTTTTTTACTGTTTGCTCAAGCATTAACACTTCCTTAATTTTCCCTTAACAATTTAGGGTGCTAAACTTTTTTGCGCAGTTTACACAAAAAAATAGTGCGTACGCAAAAACTATCTAACATGATGAGCTTTAACCGGGAAATTTGTATATGTTGTGAGCATAAAGTTGGCTGAGAAATCTAAAACGGGTAGAATGACTGCGGGTGCTTGAGGCTGTCTGCCTCGGGCATGAACACCAAAGGCAGATAGAGAAAAGCCCCAGTTAACATTATGCGTCCGGCAAGACGCTTAACATTAATCTGAGGCCACATCTATGCTTTGCATACGTAGATTAGCCTCTTACGTGCCGAAAGGCAAGGAGAAGCAGGCTATGAAGCAGCAAAAGGCGATGTTAATCGCCCTGATCGTCATCTGTTTAACCGTCATAGTGACGGTACTGGTAACGAGGAAAGACCTCTGCGAGGTACGAATCCGAACCGGCCAGACGGAGGTCGCTGTCTTCAAAGCTTACGAACCTGAGAAGTAAGAGTGACCAGGCGAGGGAGCAATCCCTCGCCACCTCTGATGTGTCAGGCATCCTCAACGCACCCGCACTTAACCCGCTTCGGCGGGTTTTGTTTTGTTATTGTAAGTGTTTTTTGTTGTTCTTGTTGTGATTATGTGATGTGACGTTGTTGTTAATCAGTGTGGCTTCCCAGTTAGAATTATGGTGCTTGAATTGCGCGCATGGAGAAGATGGATGGGCCCCTTTTAGGGGAGGTGTTAAAAGTCCACAGGATTTTTGCTATGAATGATAAGGAATTGATTGTTGCGCTTTCTTTACCAGGCCACTACGAAGTGATAACGCTTGAAAGCGGAGAGTTTATTGTCACGCCATTACCGCCAGATACCATTCTAATCAGCAAAGAATCGCACGCGGATTCTGTCAGCCGCTTCAGTATTAAAGAAGACTAAATTATACTGGTAAGGCCAGCCTGAACAACTGGCACCTGTCGCACCATTACGAGGGTGGTAGTGGTGCATATACAACTGGTCAAACAAACCTCTTCCGGATTACTTCTCCCGGCGACGCCGGAGAGTTGTGATTTTCTGCATCCAGCGTTTAATCTCTCCGGAGGTGAAGCGTGAATTTCCCACGGGATGGCATCAGACTTCACAAATCCAACTTCGCCGCTATCGGTCAGCAGATACAGCTATTGCTTGAATCAGGTGGCTGCTGGCGCCTCATCATCAGACCGTGGCGCGATAAGCGCAGCCTTTCCCAGAATGCTCTCAGTCACATGTGGTACAGCGAAATCAGTGAATACCTCATCAGTTGGGGTAAAACGTTCGCAACACCAGAGTGGGTAAAAGACGCGCTCAAACACACTTATCTCGGCTATGAAACCAGAGAACTGGTTGATGTCGTAACCGGTGAAATTACCACCATCCGGTCGTTACGCCACACATCCGATCTTGATACCGGAGAGATGTATGTCTTCCTGTGTAAGGTTGAAGCCTGGGCGATGAATATTGGCTGCCACCTGACTATTCCGCAGAGCTGCGAGTTCCAGTTGCTGCGCGACAAGCAGGAGGAGTGATGGCCAAAAGACCCCGCCGTAAATGCAAAGTCTGTGGTGAGTGGTTCCACCCTGCATATGACAATGTCCGGTGGTGCAGCCCTGAACATGGCACCATTCTGGCTATTGAGCTGCGCACCAGAGAAAAAGTGAAGGCGCTGGCCAGAAAGATAAAAGCACAGAAAGAAGCAGAGAAGGCCGCGCGACGTCGACAGGCAGAACGTCGGAAGGCTGTCAGGCCGCTGAGCTGGTTCATCAGACAGGCGCAGCAGGCGTTTAATGCCTTTATCCGCTACCGTGACCGCGACCTTCCGTGTATCAGTTGCGGTCGTCATCACGAAGGTCAGTATCACGCAGGACATTTTCGGACAACTGGCGCGCATCCTGAGCTGCGTTTTGATGAAGACAACTGCCATAAACAGTGTGCGCCCTGTAATAACCATCTGTCCGGGAACCTCACCGCCTATCGTCCGGCGCTGATAGCCAGGATTGGTCAGGCGAGGTTTGATGCGTTGATGGGGCCACATGAAATACCAAAGTGGACGCGCGACGACTACATCCGGATTCGGGACGAGTACCGCCGGAAGCTGAGAGAACTGAAAAAAACGTAGCAAAACGTAGAGGTCAGAAAACAATGTGCAGAAGCATGATGCGGGAACAGTATATTGAGTACATACGCCAGCAGTTAATCACAGCTCTTTCTGACTTCAGCGGGGCAACCAAAGGTCAGTTGCAGGCGTGGCTGGAGAATGCTCAGTTTGTTACGGGCAGGTTCAGGCGAAAGAAAATAAAAGTTCGTGATGACATTACAGGGAAGTGGTACACCCTGGATAATCCACCCGTACCAGGGAAGCAGCCGTTAGCGAAAGGTTCAGCAATTGAACTGATACTGCCTGTTGAATACCAGACAGCCTCATGGCGGCGAGCTGTTTTGTCCCTGGAAGAGCATCAGAAGGCGTGGTTGCTGTGGACTTATGGTGGCAGTACGTGCTGGGAACATCAGGTCACACTTGTCCGGTGGGCGTGGGCACAGTTCAGAGGGCAACTGGGTACGAGAAAAATAGCCGGAAAAACGCGTGAACGACTGAAGAATCTAATCTGGTTGGCTGCGCAGGATGTCAGCATGGAGATAAAGGTCGGGGTGAGGCGGTATGAATACCAGGCGCTGGCAGTGTTTTCAGGGGTGACAAAATCCACCTGGACGAGAATATTCGCTCATGATTGGTTAAGTATGAGAAGTATATTTAAGAGCCTTGATCATGAGGCGTTACGACAGGTTCCGGTGCGGCGTTCGCAACAAAAATCAACAAATCAGCAGCAGGGTATTGCAAAATGCAACTAAAACGCCTATATTCGAGCAAATTTTGATATCGTGTCGAAATTGTATAAACCCGCCGCCGAGCGGGTTTTGTTGTTTCATGATAATACTGTACGCCTTATATCCCGCCCTGAAGGACGGGGCTTACGGCGCATCGGATAACTAAATCCACCATTCTGGTTTGTCGATGTGAATATCCCTGTTTCGGGCTTCCATTTCTTTTACGTATCTTTGGTAGGCGCGTCTCCGGGCTGCCTGGTGACGTCGTATATCGATAAAAATTCTTATACGGGATATGCATGTGCAGATATCATAAAGAAGGCCAAAAATTATGATCAATAAAAGACAAAAAACGATACTCAGCGCAAACATATAACACCTCTGCAAACTTTGTTCTGCATACAGAAGATATTTCCACACGGAGTGCGTGTGTGAAAAAAACATATTTGTCACATTTTATGATCTCAGATGTTGCGTTCCGGCTGATGGATCCAGAGGTCGAAATTCAAAGGGATGAAAAAAGTGCTGGTGCGTGTCGCAAAAACTGCGCTACTCTGGTATGAGTTGAATTTCTGACCTCAACGAAGAGCCCCTAATCTGAACTGACCCATGAAACAGGACAGTGAAACGCCAGGCGTTCAGGTAAAACTGAACGAGCTACAGGTTGAGTGATGGGTGACGGAATGAAAAATCTCCCCGATGACTATTTTCTTGATGCGGATGATGAACTCGTTGCTTTCCTGGAAAAACAGGGCGAGGACTGTATAGGTGAAATCTGTCGTTCTAATTCCGTAAATAAAGAAAACGGCTATAAGCTGCTGAGCATTCTGATCGTTGGCATTGGGTCTTCATTTTTGCTGTTAACGCAAAAGACGCAGGTTGACTTTCTGAGCGCAGGCCTTGCTGTTTTCACTGTGTACTGGTCAATTTGTGCCATTTATCTTGTTATTAATGTGTTGACAGTTCATACGTATGGACTTATTTCCACATCGCCCGCTGTGTTATATAGCGAAGGTTACAAAAAAATCAGCGAGGCAGATTTCGAAAGTCTCAGGGTAAACGGATTTGTCGGCAAAAATGATCGTCTTTCAGTGATGAGGCGGTACAGGCTGAAAACGTTGTGCGTGACTGCTGATGAATTGTTACAGATTAATGAAACCATCAGAACCAGGCTAAAAAAAGCAAGGATAGCGACTATCCTTGCCCCTGTTTACGCCATTGTTATTTCGGCGATTACTTACCTTTTTTCCTGATACCTTCAGCAGAATCACCAACGATCATCCTGTTGACTGTAAAGCGGTCTGGTTGAGTTGGAGTTGGTTTTGGTGCCACGGGTTGCTGAGGCTTGCTTTCGCCAGATGGCTTGTTTTTTTCAGACATAAAAATCCTCTTTGTTTGAATTGTTACTTTTAGCGATTTAACGATACCAAACGCGAGGATATACCTCCAGATAGCCTAATCCGGCACTTCATCCCGCCCCGGTATGCCCCGGGGCGTTTTCATTTCATAAACAACAGAGGATTATGCCGTATGGCAACGGGAAAATTTCACACGCTTACCGCGTATACGGCGGATGAGCTGAACACGAAAGTGAACGACATACTTCAGCAGGGCGGTGAGCTTGTGGGGGCACCTTTCGCATATACCGAAAGACCCGGGCTCTCGGTCACACTGGCGCAGGCCATATTACAGAATGATTCAGGCAGTGCTACCGGAGGCACATCCACTGAACCGGAGTATTACTACGTGGTGGTACTGGCCGGGCAGTCCAACGGCATGGCGTACGGTGAGGGTATTCCTCTTCCGGAGACCTACGACCGTCCGGACTCCCGCATTAAGCAACTGGCGCGTCGCAGTACGGTGACGCCGGGTGGAGCAGCCTGTGCATACAATGATGTGATTCAGGCTGACCACTGCCTGCATGATGTACAGGATATGAGTGGTTACAATCACCCGAAAGCTGATCTGAATAAGGGACAGTATGGTTGTGTCAGTCAGGGGTTGCATATTGCCAAAAAACTGCTGCCGTATATCCCGCAGAATGCCGGAATACTTCTGGTGCCCTGCTGTCGTGGTGGTTCTGCATTCACCACCGGGGCTGACGGCTCATTCAGTGAGGCAACCGGCGCATCCGCTGACTCTGCCCGCTGGGGCACCGGTAAACCCCTGTATCAGGATCTGGTCAGCCGGACAAAAGCGGCGCTGGCGAAGAACCCGAAAAACAGACTGCTGGCGGTGGTCTGGATGCAGGGAGAGGGAGACCTTGCCGGAGGCAGCACTCAGCACAACGGGCTGTTCACGGCCATGGTTCAGCAGTTCCGGACTGACCTGTCCTCACTTGCTGCGCAGTGCGTGAGTGGCAATGCTGCCACGGTGCCGTGGATTTGTGGTGATACCACGTATTACTGGAAAAACAAATATGCCACGCAGTATGAAGCCATTTATGGAGCCTATAAAAATCTGTCCGCACAGAATATTTTCTTTGTGCCGTTCCTGACAGATGAAAACGGCGCAAACACGCCAACAAATGCACCGGCAGAAGACCCGGATATTGTTGCTGTGGGGTATTACGGTGCGGCATCCAGGACTCAGGGTAATTTTGTCTCCACACAGCGCAACAGTCATTTCAGCTCATGGGCGCGAAGGGGAATCATTGCTGACCGTCTGGCGTCGGTCATTCTGACGTATGCCGGACGCACGACGGATTTCATCAGTGGTGAAATGCAGGATACCACGGGTGCGGTATCCGGGGAGGGTGGCAGCACCGGAGCGGATACGTCCACGGATACAGGTGACACGGTCACGGATACGGGGACGGACACCGGAACGGATGAGAGCACCACTTCCGCCAGCAATATCACCCTGAGCGCTGATGACGGTGAGCTGTCGGCGCAGGGCTGGACGGTGGACGGAACAACGGTGACAGCCACGGCGAACACCCTGGTCTCAGACAGTGAAACGCTGGCACAGAATGTGTTCAGTATTGACGGTGACACGAGCAATGTCTGGACACTGACACACCCGGCGACCTCAGGCAGTGACCTTCTTACAGATGGCGGTGAATTTTTCTGTCGCTTCCGCATAACGAGTGCAGAGGCGGTGGCAAACCGTTATGCACTGGGGATTTACTGGCTGCTGCCGTCAGCTCCTGATGGGGTGACGTTTAACCGGTCGGGCAGCGGCATGACACCTGCATTGCTGAATCTGTACGTACAGACGGACAGCAGCGGTAACATGAATCTCTGTATGCACTGTAAACAGGGCAGTAACGCCAACCTGAAGATTGTCACGATTGGTGCGTTCGATAATAACTGGCACACACTTTCCCTGACATATCATGGTGGCGGAACAGCAAGAGCCACCCTGACAGTGGACGGAACGGAAGGGGGCGATTTGACGCTGACATGTACACCATTAACGATTGCGGCGGACACACTGATGCTGAGTGCTATTACCGCCGGTACAACGTACAACATTGAGGTGGAAAGCCTGAGTGTGACGGTGAACGATGCTGCGGAAGCGGCGTGAAGGTAAAAAAAATGCCGCCGGGGAAGGAGTATCAGGAGCCAGATACCGGCGGCACGGTCACAAAACCGGTTAATTTCAGTCGGATTAATACACATGAATTTTTTAATCTGAAGATTCCTGACGGTCAATAACGGGGGTGAACAATGACATTTTTACAACTTATATTACTGTATTTCTGCACGGTGGTGTGCGCACTGTACCTGCTGAGCGGTGGCTATAAGGTCATCCGTAATTACGTGCAGAGTAAAATAGATGCGGCAGCCGCGGAGAAGGTGAAGGCGTCGGCTGCCGCAACGGCATCCACGGCATCCGCCACCACGCAGACGATTGACACAGGTACGTAAGACCGGTGTGCGCGTACCGCAAAGAAAGCACATCCTGAACTCTGCCCTTCCGGCGGAGTTTTTTTATTCATGAAGAGGACAAAACAATGGCAGAAGAAAAAGCCGCAGTAACAACAGCAGTAACCGGCCTGGTGACAGACGAAGTCCTGAAGCAGGCTCTGGCATCCCGTGAGGTGCTTAATCCGCTGAAAGGAGCGGTAAAGAAACTGCTCAGTGAACAGATTGATGCCGCGGTGGAGAGTGCACTGGTTTCCCTGACCGGAGAGGTGGTGGACACGGCGCGTGCCGAAGACGGGGAAGCTGCGAAAGAAATCGACACCGGGGGCAGTGCTGACGCTGAAGAGACCACAGATGAAACAGCCGGTGAGCAGGGAACCGGGGATGTCGTTGAGGCCGCAACAGCGAACGCCGGAACACAGACCGCTGAAGTGAAAGCAACCACCACCGCTCAGCCGCAGACTGCGGCGCCGCAGGCGCAGAAACAGGCGTAATTCTTACCTGTAACCCCGTCATCACTGGCGGGGTTGCATTCAGAGGGAGATGATACGTTGAACCCGGAAAAACACACGACGTGGCTGGCGTATCTGTGGGCTGTCATTGCGGGGTATTTTTCCTCGATGTCGCTGGATGACTGGGGCGCACTGGTGGGGATTGTACTGGCTGTGGGGACATTTCTGGTTAACCGTCATTATAAAAGGCGGACAGCGGCGGCACAGGATGCGCAGGTTGAGGCCATGCGACAGCGAAACCGTATTCTGGCACAGATAGCGGACAGAGACAGGGATTTACCGGACAGCACGCTGAAAACACTGGTGTCGGTGTCTGAAGAGCCGGAGGGATATTATGGCGGTGACAGGAAAGATTAAATATGGCCTGTCGGCTGTCGTTCTGGCGCTGATTGCCGCAGGGGCTTCTGCGCCAGAAATCCTTGACCAGTTTCTGAATGAAAAGGAAGGCAACCACACCACGGCATACCGTGATGGTGCGGGTATCTGGACCATCTGCCGTGGTGCCATTCTGGTGGACGGTAAGCCTGTTGTTCCCGGCATGAAATTGTCGAAGGAAAAATGCGACCAGGTTAACGCCATCGAACGTGACAAGGCGCTGGCATGGGTGGAGAAAAACATCAAAGTGCCGCTGACCGAACCGCAGAAAGCGGGGATTGCGTCATTCTGTCCGTACAACATCGGGCCTTCGAAATGCTTCACCTCAACGTTTTACCGGAAACTGAACGCCGGAGACCGTAAGGGGGCATGTGCTGAAATCCGTCGGTGGATATATGACGGTGGAAGGGACTGTCGTATTCGTTCAAACAATTGCTACGGTCAGGTATCCCGGCGTGACCAGGAGAGTGTGCTGGCGTGCTGGGGGATAGACAGATGAGCAGAATATTTTGCTGAAAAATGACGTTGGCCAACGTAAGCGGATAACACGAAATCCTGCGAACTGGCAAAACGTAAGTGAATAAAAGTAAAAACCCCGATTGTTCGCGCAAACGGGGTTTTGTGTTTATGGCAGCTATGGGAGGCTGCCTTGATTGATTTTAGCAAA
>NZ_PYQM01000120.1:0-843 GCF_003027595.1 Escherichia sp. 20412-1
GTGCAGATTGTAGTGCAGCCCCGTTTCCCTGTCGAGGTACTGTCCCTGGTAACGCAGGTTCTGTTCCACCCTGCCGTGGTCCTTCTCCTGTATCGTGTTACCCCAGACCTGATACCCCGTCTCCCACACGATTTTCCCGTCACTGTCCGTCATCTCTTCCGGCGCGCCGTTCACATCTGTGTGAAAATACAGTATCCGGTTCGGTCCCTCTTTCCCCGCCTTGTCCACCCGCGCCAGCGGTTCATAACTCCCCTGGTCACTGTAGATATACAGGCGGCTTGTCCCCTCCGGCCTGCTCTCCTGCGCCAGCCGCATCCCGTCCCATAAAAATTTTGTCCGGTTGTACGGTTTACCGTCGGGGCTGATGTGCTGTTTTTCCGTCCGCCTCCCCAGCGCATCGTACACATACCGGTATGTCTCCCGCGCTGTCGTCACCTCCACCATCCGGTGTTCCGCATCATAACGGTAACTCTGCGTTCCGCTCCGGCCCTGCTTTTCCACCACCCGGCCGTGTTCGTCATAACGATAGTGCACGCCACGGTAAGACAGCAGCCGGTTGAACGGCACCACGCTGTTTTCTGCCGTGGCCCTTTCCCCCGCGCGCCTCCCCAGCAGGTTTCCCGCCGCGTCGTACTGCCAGCTCGCCAGATACCCCTCATCCTCCGAGCGGCATGCCGTGATGTGGCCCGTGGTGTCATAGAAGTAATCCGTTTCCCCCCGCCGGCTGTGCCGCGTCTTCAGCAGTTCGTCCTGACCGTTGTAGCTGTACTGCCGGTCCGTGAACGTGTCCGGTACCACCCCGCGCATCCCGCTGTATGTCTCCCTGCGCTTCAGTCGCCCGGC
>NZ_PYQM01000121.1:0-739 GCF_003027595.1 Escherichia sp. 20412-1
GGATAACACGAAATCCTGCGAACTGGCAAAACGTAAGTGAATAAAAGTAAAAACCCCGATTGTTCGCGCAAACGGGGTTTTGTGTTTATGGCAGCTATGGGAGGCTGCCTTGATTGATTTTAGCAAACTGGTTAGGGAGTTGCGACTCATGATTGGTCAATTACCAAACTGGAAGTTTTTGCTGGTCTGGAGCATCCCGTTTTTATGGGTGGTTGCCCAGTTAATTACCGCAATTAAGGGGTAAACATGTCACGCAAACTCATAATGCTGGGGGACATCCTCTGGGGCATTGCCTGCATTTCATTTTCAGCAACGCTGGCAGCTCTTCTTCTTTCCATGGCATGGATGATGTTGTCTTCGTCGGGGCTGGTGGGGTGACAGTGACTGATGACGACAATTTATTTAAACAGATGAGTGTTGAATTTATTCGGGCAACGGCATTCGCCATTCGTATTGTGGCAATTGCCATACTGGTCCGGGCAATCCGCTGGTGGTGATATGAACCGTGTTCTGTATGTGTTGATTATTGTCCTGCTGGTGGCCTGCGGTGCGCTGTGGCTGGCAACAGACCATTACCGCGATAATGCCATCACTTACAAAGCGCAGCGCGATAAAAAAGTCAGAGAACTGAAGCTGGCTGACGCCACCATTACTGACATGCAGCAGCGCCAGCGTGATGTTGCTGCACTCGATGCAAAATACACAAAGGAGTTAGCCGATGCGAGAGCTGAAAATGAAA
>NZ_PYQM01000122.1:0-714 GCF_003027595.1 Escherichia sp. 20412-1
CATATTTGCCGCCCGTCCCCGTAAATCCTCCGGTCGCGAAATGGAAGTTCGCCGCCGCAGCCTGAATGGCCGTCCCCGTGGACGCGGATGCGCCACCACCGAAAGCACCACCAATGGCGCTGCCGATGGCACTGATCGCACTCCCGACCATTCCGGCCATGGCCTGCTTCAGCAGAATTTCCGTCAGCATCGACAACACCGAACGGGTGAAGCTGCGCCAGTTCTGTTCGCTGCCGGTCAGCATTGCTGCCATATTCTGCGCAATCCCGTCAAAGGTCTGCATGGACACACTTTTCACCTGCGAAAAACTGTCCATCGCACTCTCAGCCCACTGGCTCCAGCCCGACTGAAGCCCGGCCATCCAGCTACCATTCAGCTGGTCTTCCGAAGCCCATGTCTGTTTCAGCGCACCTGTTGCCTTCGCCAGCGCCTGCGGGTTATCACCATACACCTCGCGCAACCGCTGCTCTTCTGACTCCCGCTGCGCCTGCCTGTCAGTCAGCCCCCTGCCTTTTGCACTGATGGCAGCCTGTTTTGCCCGCTGCTGCTGTGCAAATCTCTCCGCCTGGTCTGCCAGCTCGTTCAGCCGTTTCTGGTATTCAACCCTGTCGCCCAGGTCAGCCAGCTGGCGTCTGTACTCCAGCGTCTCGTCTTTATGCGCCAGCAGGGATTTCTCCTGTGCGGATAACTGGCGACGTTGTGCCGCCTCCGCCA
>NZ_PYQM01000123.1:0-702 GCF_003027595.1 Escherichia sp. 20412-1
TGGCGGAGGCGGCACAACGTCGCCAGTTATCCGCACAGGAGAAATCCCTGCTGGCGCATAAAGACGAGACGCTGGAGTACAGACGCCAGCTGGCTGACCTGGGCGACAGGGTTGAATACCAGAAACGCCTGAACGAGCTGGCAGACCAGGCGGAGAAATTTGCACAGCAGCAGCGGGCAAAACAGGCTGCCATCAGTGCAAAAGGCAGGGGGCTGACTGACCGGCAGGCGCAGCGGGAGTCAGAAGAGCAGCGGTTGCGCGAGGTGTATGGTGATAACCCGCAGGCGCTGGTGAAGGCAACAGGTGCGCTGAAACAGACATGGGCTTCGGAAGACCAGCTGAATGGCAGCTGGATGGCCGGGCTTCAGTCGGGCTGGAGCCAGTGGGCTGAGAGTGCGATGGACAGTTTTTCGCAGGTGAAAAGTGCTGCCACGCAGACCTTTGATGGTATTGCACAGAATATGGCAGCGATGCTGACCGGCAGCGAACAGAACTGGCGTGGTTTCACCCGTTCCGTGCTCTCCATGCTGACAGAGATTTTTCTGAAGCAGGCTATGGTGGGGATTGTCGGGAGTATCGGCAGCGCCATTGGTGGTGCTTTCGGTGGTGGCGCATCCGCGTCCACGGGGACGGCCATTCAGGCTGCGGCGGCGAACTTCCATTTCGCGACCGGAGGATTTACGGGGACGGGCGGCAAATATG
>NZ_PYQM01000124.1:0-689 GCF_003027595.1 Escherichia sp. 20412-1
GCACTTACAATGCGCAGAAGGAGTGAGCACAGAAAGAAGTCTTGAACTTTTCCGGGCATATAACTATACTCCCCGCATAGCTGAATTGTTGGCTATACGGTTTTTAGATGGCCCCGGTAATCTTTCTCACTCGCCAAAGTTAAAGAAGATTATCGGGGTTTTTGCTTTTCTGGCTCCTGTAAATCCACATCAGAACCAGTTCCCTGCCACCTTACGGCGTGGCCAGCCACAAAATTCCTTAAACGATCAGCAATCTATCACGCACACCAGAAACAGGCAAGAATGTGATGTCGCTACATTTTAGTTAGCTAAAAGCACTCTTCTGCTTTATCAGTTCGGCAATCATCTCAGCCTGGGTAACGCCCTCAGCTTCACACATCACCTGCAATTGCGCTTTTAAAGCAGCAGGAATGAACACTCTGAGTTCTTTATGTGTAGCTCGTTTTCTTGCCAGGGATGCCTGCTGACGTTCTGCAAGCGTCAGAGGATTACCTTTTCTGTATGCTCGCTTTGTAGAGGAAGTCACTGCATTTTCTGTCTGCGACATCTCGCCTCCTCAATACTCAAACAGGGATCGTTTCGCAGAGGATACTACAGTTTTTTGAAATCAGCGACTTGAAAGTTGTGACGATGATCTGTGTTGGCGCACAAATCATGTCTGATTACGACCGTTTAATGTGATTTTGATA
>NZ_PYQM01000125.1:0-688 GCF_003027595.1 Escherichia sp. 20412-1
GCACTTACAATGCGCAGAAGGAGTGAGCACAGAAAGAAGTCTTGAACTTTTCCGGGCATATAACTATACTCCCCGCATAGCTGAATTGTTGGCTATACGGTTTTTAGATGGCCCCGGTAATCTTTCTGCACTCGCCAAAGTTGAAGAAGATTATCGGGGTTTTCACTTTTCTGGCTCCTGTAAATCCACATCAGAACCAGTTCCCTGCCACCTTATGGCGTGGCCAGCCACAAAATTCCTTAAAACGATCAGTAATCTAGCATGCTACGACACAAAGTAAAGTCTTTACTTTAGTACATCCAGTCTCTGCAGTTCATCTTTGATAATTTTCTCAATGAACTGAGCCTGTGTTATCCCTTTTTGCTCGCAGTACTCAACCATGAGATCTTTCAGAGGATTTTTGACAAAAACTTTTATCTCTTTGTGTGTAAGACGTTTTCTTGCAACAGCGGCCATCTGTTTCTCAGAGTCAGACATAGGCTTACCTCTGCGCACAAACCGCTTTTGACTCAATGAGGAAGTCACTGCATTTTCTGTCTGCGACATCTCGCCTCCTCAATTCTCAAACAGGGATCGTTTCGCAGAGGATACTACAGTTTTTTGAAATCAGCGACTTGAAAGTTGTGACGATGATCTGTGTTGGCGCACAAATCATGTCTGATTACGACCGTTTAATGTGATTTTGATA
>NZ_PYQM01000126.1:0-687 GCF_003027595.1 Escherichia sp. 20412-1
CAACATGTTCATGACCACCACGTTTATACCGGTGAGTCGGCTGCTGACAGCTGACCAGCCCCAGCTCTTTCATGAGCCTGCCAGCAAGCCAGCGTCCCATCTGGTAGCCTCTCCGGGTTGCCATTGTGGCGATGCTTCTTGCTCCGGCCGAACCGTGGCTGATGCCATGTAGCTCAAGTACCTGACTGCGTAATACAGCCCGTCTGCCGTCTGGTTTTTCGGGCCGGTTTTTCCAGTATCTGTAGCTGCTGCGATGAACCCCGAACACATGGCAGAGTGTAACCACCGGATAATGCGCTCTGAGTTTCCCGATTATCGAGAACTGTTCAGGGAGTCTGACATCAAGAGCGCGGTAGCCTTTTTTAATATTTCATTCTCCATTTCAATGCGTTGTAGCTTTTTCCTCAGCTCACGTATTTCGATTTGTTCTGGTGTTATCGGAGAGGCTTTTGGTGTTTTGCCCTGACGCTCATCACGCAGTTGTTTGACCCATCTTGTCATTGTGGAAAGGCCAACATCCATAGCTTTGGCGGCATCTGCCACCGTGTAGTTCTGGTCAACAACCAGTTGAGCGGATTCGCGTTTAAACTCTGCGCTGAAATTTCTTTTTTTCATTGGAGCACCTGTGTTGTTCTGAGGTGAGCATATCACCTCTGTTCAGGTGGCCAAATTTAGTGTGCCACTACA
>NZ_PYQM01000127.1:0-645 GCF_003027595.1 Escherichia sp. 20412-1
TCACCTGACCACCCTGTTGCAGCATGATCAGCCACGGACTTTGCCCGCCTGCAAGCTGCGTGGCCACGTCGGTGAACTGCGCAGGCAGCATACGCATGGCGGCTTTATACTGCCCGACGGAAATCCCTGCTTTCTGTGCGGCCAGCGCCTGACGGCTCAGACTCTGCTCAATTGCCTCTGCGGATTTATTCAGGGACTGGCTGACCTTGCCTGACATCGTGTCTGCCAGTGAGCTGGTTTCGCCCAGCTCTTTTTTCACCCGCCCCATTTCTTCAGAAAAACGGGTGGAATCCAGGGTCAGAATTGCTGTCAGATCTGCAAAGTTACCCGCCATAGCGGACACCTCCTGCTATACCTTCTGATACCGACATCAGCATCAGATCCTCATCCGTCATCTCCGCCACACCGGATGGCGTCTGCACAGGTTCATTACCGTCATGGCCATAACGAACACCACCGGTCAGTTCTGCCGGTTTTTGCATCAGCACATCATCTTCAGGCTCTTCTTCAGCACCACGCCGGTTCAGCAGGCTGAAATCAGACGGCCTCATATCAGGATCGGCAAAAAACAGGCTGAGTACGGCATACGTCAGCCCGGCAAAATGCATATCCAGTTGTGCATCCTGAAAATAATGCGTGCGGTAA
>NZ_PYQM01000128.1:0-612 GCF_003027595.1 Escherichia sp. 20412-1
TCACCTGACCACCCTGTTGCAGCATGATCAGCCACGGACTTTGCCCGCCTGCAAGCTGCGTGGCCACGTCGGTGAACTGCGCAGGCAGCATACGCATGGCGGCTTTATACTGCCCGACGGAAATCCCCGCTTTCTGTGCAGCCAGCGCCTGTCGGCTCAGTGACTGTTCAACGACATCCGCTGTTTTTTTCGCATCACTTTCTGTACCGGAAAAATGACGCCTGACTCTGGCCATCTGCTCGTCAAATCTGGCCGCATCCAGACTTAAATCAACGACCAGATCACCTACCGGTTCAGCCATACCGTACTCCCCCTGCAATACCTTCTGATACCGACATCAGCATCAGATCCTCCTCCGTCATCTCCGCCACACCGGATGGCGTCTGCACAGGTTCATTACCGTCATGGCCATAACGAACACCACCGGTCAGTTCTGCCGGTTTTTGCATCAGCACATCATCTTCAGACTCTTCTTCAGTCCCACACCGGTTCAGCAGGCTGAAATCAGACGGCCTCATATCAGGATCGGCAAAAAACAGGCTGAGTACGGCATACGTCAGCCCGGCAAAATGCATATCCAGTTGTGCATCCTGAAAATAATGCGTGCGGTAA